>JACAFF010000004.1 GCA_013388455.1 Nitrospirota bacterium | reverse complement strand
CTGATGAAAAAGGGATTGCGACAACCCGCCTGAGGCGGAGATGAAAGTGAAAGATGAAAGTGAAAGGGGAAGAAACATTTGCAGAGAAAGTAGTGTCACTTTTAACTTTCGACGTTCACTCCGGCGGAGCCGGGCTGACCTGATGAAAAAGGGATTGCGACAACCCGCCTGAGGCGGAGATGAAAGTGAAAGATGAAAGTGAAATGGGAAACGAGTGAAGGATTTTCGGGTGTTACAGGTATGGCAAAAGGGTATGGATTTATTTAAAGACGTGGTACGAGATGTTGAAGGTTTTCCCAAGACAGAGGTGGGGCGGATCATTGCTAATCAGATAATTCGAAGCGTTTCATCGATCACGGCGAATATAGCGGAAGGATACGGTAGGAGGCGTGGTAAGGAATATGAGCACTATCTCTATATAGCTCGTGGTTCGGCAAATGAGACTATTGACTGGTATGAAAAGCTCAAGAGTTTGAATTACATAAATGAAGGGATTTTTCGAGAGAGGGAGCAGATGTGTCAGGAGCTTCGGGCGATGCTGAGCAAGATGATCAACTCGGTTGAGGGAAAGTAGAATCACTTTTAACTTTCGACGTTCACTCTGGCGGAGCCGGGCTGACCTGATGAAAAAGGGATTGCGACCTTGACTGGCAAGGTTTATTGCACGTATATTTAATTCAATAATCTCGGAGGTCAATTATATGTTCATCGATGTTCTGATGTTTTTTGTGATGCTGGCTGTAACACAGCTCTTTGCAAGGCTTTTCGCTATGCCATTAACTATTTTTTGCAAGCCATTAGGCCACTCTGTCGCACTAATCATCTGGCCTGTAATCATTATCCTTTATTACCTTATATAATACAAAAGATTTAACCCGAATAATGCAGACATTGCTCAAAAATTTATTTAACTCGATGAATTATCGGATTTGTCTTATTTGTTTTATGGATAAAAATATTCGTAAAACCATTAGTTAAAGGTGCACTAAAGTATCGAAAAATAAATTTTCTCGCAACATCTGCATTATTCAATTGCATTTTTTGGGTTAAGGCAGAATAAGATTACTCATTATCTATTAGAAAATGGTTCAGGCGGTTGATGAAAAATTAAAAGACTTAGACGAAGTAAGAAGAAGATAGTATGCTAAGACTATGGAAACGTTTACTAAAAAAAGATTATGAAGAATACAATAATATATAATTTCATATCAAATTACGATTTAATCTGCTATTAGAAGGCTATAATGCAATTTAAGGTTATAAGAACTGATGGAAATGCACGTGTCTGTATTCTTGAAACAGAAAGAGGTTCAATACATACCCCTGTATTTATGCCTGTCGGAACAATAGGGACTGTGAAGGCTATGTCACCGGATGAATTGAAAGAGATAGGCACTGAAATAATACTATGCAACACTTATCATCTTTACCTCAGACCTGGTCATGATATTGTTTCATCTCTTGGTGGTATTCACACTTTTATGAATTGGGATAGACCTGTTCTAACAGACAGCGGTGGCTTTCAGATTTTTAGTCTGTCAGCATTAAGAAAGATAGAAGATGTTGGAGTGCATTTCAAGTCACATCTTGATGGTTCAATGCATTTTATAGGCCCTCGAGAAGCTATGGATATTCAATCTTCACTTGGCTCAGATGTAGCGATGGTCCTCGATGACTGTACCCCTTATCCCACAACTTATGAATATGCACTTCTTTCTCTTGAACGTTCTATTCAATGGGCAAAAGAGTGTAAAAAGTTACAAGATAAAAAACAAGCATTATTTGGAATTATTCAGGGAAGCATGTTCGAGGGTCTCAGAAAAAGATGCATTGATGAACTTGTATCAATAGGATTTGATGGATATGCTGTTGGAGGTTTGAGTGTGGGAGAACCAAAGGAAGAGATGTATAAAATGATATCATTCACTGCTCCCTTTCTTCCGATTGATAAACCACGATACCTTATGGGAATCGGTGATTTAAGAGATATATTGTTTAGTGTTGAGGCAGGTTTTGATATGTTCGACTGTGTGATGCCAACGAGAAATGCAAGAAATGGAACACTTTTTACAAGTAGTGGGAAAATCAGCATTAAACGAGAAGAATTCAAGTCTGATAAAAGACCTCTCGACTTAGAGTGTGACTGTTATACGTGCAGGAATTATTCCCGTGGCTATCTAAGACATTTATTCTTATCCAAAGAGATACTATCTATGAGACTGAACACAATTCACAATCTTTATTTCTATATGAATTTTTTCAGAAATATGAGAAAATCTATTATGGAAGGAAGGTTCAGGGAGTTCAGTTTAAGATGGGAAGGAATATTTTAGAAGTAAAGGATTACAGCCTTCAGGTAAGAAAAGTCCTCTTATTAACCTTGGTATTGAATTCACTTGTTGCTATTATGAAAATTATATATGGGTATGCAACAAACTCAATTGCTATGACATCCGATGGATTTCATTCATTTTTTGACGGTATTTCAAATATTGTTGGGTTTATCGGTATCTGGATTGCGTCGCACCCTCCTGATGAAAGGCATCCATACGGACATAAGAAATATGAGACATTATTTACAATTATCATTGCCATCATGATTTTTTTGACTTGTTTTCAAATATTAAAGAAAGTATATTTCTCTTTTCAGGATATGCATAAAACAAGTGTAACATTCATGAGTTTTACTGTGATGTTTATAACAATGATGATAAATATAATAGTTATGCTTTATGAATCTAAGAAAGGCAAGCAACTATGCAGTGAAATTTTAATAGCGGATGCAATGCATACAAAAAGTGATATATTTGCATCCATTGCTGTTATAGCAAGCCTCATTTTTTCAAGAATGGGATATTATTATGCAGATATTATTGTTGGTGTTATTATTACATTTCTTATAGCAAGAATTGGTTTTAAAATTATAAAAGGAGCTTCAGATATACTTGTTGATACTGTCTGTATTAATACTGCAATAATAGAGGGTGTTGTTAATTCAATTGATGGTGTAAGAGGCTGTCGTAATATAAGAACGAGAGGTCAAGAGAATGCTGTATATCTTGATATGGCGGTTGTTGTTGACAAAAATCTACCAATCGAAAAAGCCCATCGTATAGCTGATAATATCGAAGAGAAAATAAAAAAGGAATTCCCTTCGATTATTGATATCGTAGTTCACATAGAACCTGAGAAACAGTAAAGTTAAAGTATTGGCAGATATTTCTCAATTTCATATGGATGAATTTTTATTCGATAGTCATCCCATTCTACTTTTTTACTAATTATAAATTGTTCAAATATGTGATCACCGAGAGTTTCTCTCAGTAAATCGCTTTCTTCAGCATATTCTATGGCTCTATTTAGACTACCCGGTAATGTATCTATGTTAAGCTTTTTCCGTTCTTCTTCAGATAGGTGATAAACATCTGTCTCAATAGGTTCAGGCAGAATATAACCCTTTTCGACACCTTTTAGTCCGGCATTTAGCATACAAGCGAATGCAAGATAAGGATTACAGGCAGGGTCAGGTGAACGAAGTTCAAGACGAGTTGCCTTTTCTTTTCCTGGTTTGTAAAGAGGAACGCGAACAAGGGTGGATCTGTTTCTACGTGCCCAGCATATATAAACAGGAGCCTCAAAACCCGGCACAAGCCTTTTGTACGAATTTACCCATTGGTTCAGGACTAAAGTTATCTCTTTAATATGAGTCAGTAGCCCGGCTATGTATTTTTTTGCTATATCAGACAAAAAGTATTGATCTTTGGGATCAAAAAAGGCATTCTGATTATCTTTGAAAAGGGATTGATGGGTATGCATACCGCTTCCATTTTGACCAAATATAGGTTTTGGCATAAATGTAGCATAAACATTATACTGCTTGGCAATCTCTTTAACGATTATCCTATGTGTTATTACAATATCAGCCATTGTCAGCGCATCTTCATAACGTAAATCTATTTCGTGCTGTGAATGGGCAACTTCATGATGTGAATATTCTACTTTGATTCCCATTGATTCAAGTGCGAGTATTGTATCTCTACGTAAATCTTCTGCTGCATCAAGAGGATAATCAAAATAACCTCCCTCATCAAGTGTTTCCGTTGCTTTATCGGACTTAAAATAAAAATATTCGAGTTCAGGACCTATATAAAATGTAAAACCTTTTTGTAGAGCTTTTTCAAGATTTGTTTTGAGGACATATCTAGGGTCACCTTTATAAGGAGAACCATCAGGTTCAAATATATCGCAGAACATTCTTGCAACTGCTCTTTCTTTAGGCCTCCATGGAAGAATTACGAAAGTTTTTGGGTCAGGTCTGGCAATCATATCACTCTCGTCAATTCTTGCAAAACCCTTTATAGAAGATCCGTCAAAACCCATCCCTTCATTAAAGGCAAATTCGAGTTCCTCTACCGGAACAGCAAAACTCTTAAGTTGGCCATGGATATCTGTAAACCATAGTCTAATAAATTTTACGTTATGTTTTTTTACAAGCTCCATAACATCTTTTTTATCTCGCGGTTTTTTGACAACTCCTTTAACTTTTACTTTTTCCATTTTTCCCTCCTCATTCTTTTTATGTTTATCATTTTTTAAAGAATTTTTTATAGAAATTCATTGCTCTACCGTAATATTCATAATAAACATTTTCAGTTTCTTCAAGTATTAGTTTACAGTCTGGAGTATCTTTAAACCATTCGTAAATCATGTTGTTCTTAACTTCTATGTGAAACTGGAATGCATAGATATTTTCCCCGAATCTGAAGGCTTGATTTTTGTATAATTTTGTGCTTGCAAGAAGAACTGAACCATGAGGTAAATCAAAAGTATCAGCATGCCAGTGAAAAACTTTAAAGCGTCTCCAGAAATCTCCAACACGAGGATGAATAGCAAATTTTCTCATCAGAGGATCTTTTAACCCTTCACCTGTCAGCTCTATATGATACCAGCCAATCTCTTTTTTATGTCCGGGGTAAACATCTGCACCAAGACAGTGTGCAATCATCTGTGATCCAAGACATATACCCATTATCTTCATATCTCTGTTTATTGCTTCTCTGATAATACGGGAGCCTATTTTAAGATGAGGGTATTTGTCCATTTCATATACCCCCATTGGACCACCAAGAATGATGAGGGTTGTAAAATTCTCTAACGTTGGAGGAATTTCTCCAGATTCTAATTCCAAAATAGTATAAGAAAATTTCTCTTGTTTGAGAAAATCTTCTATGGTTCCAGGCCCTTCTTTTATAGTATTTTTTGGTATTAAAACTGACATGGTAAAATCAGAATCTCAATCTTGGTTAGCTATAATACATATCAGTAATTCTATTTATTTTTAACCTGATATCCTCAATCTTAATTTTGAGTTCTTCACTGTTTTTTAAATTCATAAATCTTGCTATTATATCAGTTATATCAGAATTTATCTTTAGAACATCCAGTTCATTTAATCTGAGAAGAGTTTCGATAGTTTTTAAAAATGTATATGATTGTGAAAGTATGGATTCTGTATTTATGTCGACTATGCCTATTTTGAAAAGATTCTTGAGCGACTTAAGGGTATTGGACGAAATAAGATCAGGATAATGTGATGCATTTTTCATCTGAAGATACTGCACTAAAAATTCTATTTCTTTAATTCCACCCATGCCTCTTTTGATATCATATGATGATGTTTTTTCTGAAAATTTTTTAATGATCCTTTTCCGGATATCTTTCATATAAGAACCCGTAATCTGTCCTCCACGAGTTATAATTATCTTTTTCCTCATATCCTCAAAATCTCTCATAAGAAACCTGTCACCTGCAACAGGTCTTGCTCTAAGAAGAGATTGTATTTCCCAGAGATGTGCAGATTTAAAATAATAATTTTCATATGCTTTTATATTATTTAGCAATATACCTTTTGAACCATCAGGTCTTAAACGCATATCAACTTTATATGCTATTCCTTTTGAAGTATACTCTGATAAAAATCTGATTATATCTTCTGCCTTCGAATAAAGACTGTCATTTGTGCTGATAAAAAGAAGGTCAAGATCAGAACCTATATTCATTTCCATAGCTCCAAAGGCACCAGCCCCTACAACTGCAAAATCAGAATCAGATTTAAAATATTTTGTCAGAGCTCTCACTACAGTATCGGCAAGATTGCTTAATATGTTTGTAAATGAATGAACGTCATGTAACCCTTTCAGAAAAAGCACTCCTGATTTCAATTCTTCAATTAATTTGAAATCTCTTAGTGATATCAAAGGTTCTTTGCTATTTTTTAGTATATTGTAGAGGCGATCTTCTAATGTTTTGAAATCTATCATTGTATCATGGTATTCAAAAATACCCTCGACGTTGTCAAGACTTAGTAACGTTCTTGTAAGATAAGTGCTCGAAGATAATATATTTACAATAATTTCTCTAAGATCATTTCGTTGCAAAAGTATGTCAATATAGGCTTTGTGTTTGTTTATCTTTTGCATAAATGTAACAAACATCCTTAATAATGTATCTTTATTTTCATATTGAATTATATATTCCATGAAGAGAGACATTAATTTTCTAAGAAGATTACGTTCTGTTATGGTTTTAAAGGTGTTTATATTTTCATTGAAAGTGTTTATATGCTTTAATGCTGAATCTGGATATTTAAAACCCTTAAATGAAAGGTAATCAAAAACTCCTTGTTCAGGTAGGTATTGATTAATTAGTAACATAAAATCCTGTTTTACATCTGGAAGCCCAAACAATGAATTATACATATCCCTGATCATGAGTCTTTTTAATCTAAGTTCTGATGAGAATTTCTTTTCGCTCCTAAAGTTTAGCTTTCTTGCAAGTATTTTAAGTTCATTTTTTTCTGTTGGTAATTTATGTGTTTGAAGATCATCTTTCATCTGAAGAATATGTTCAATCTTTCTCATGAGAGAATAACTTTCTGAAAGTCTCAAGACATCTTCTGAATTCAAAATTTCTTCTTTCAACAATGCATTAAGCGCATCTTTCATCTTCCCACACCTGAGACTGATTTTATTGCCACCATATAAAAGCTGAAAAGTCTGGACAAAAAACTCAATTTCTCTAATACCGCCGTAGCTACGTTTAATATCATTTGTATCATGAATATTATCTATTTTAATTTTCATATCAATAATCTCTTCAATATCGTTATAGTCAATTGATCTTTTCCAGACAAATGGTTCAATCTCTACAATAAATAGATTGCCGAGGAGAATATCACCGGTAACAGGACGGGCCCGTATTAATACCATCCTTTCCCATGTCTTACCCCATGCTTCATAATATGAGCTGTATGCCTTGAGCGAGTGAGAGATATCGCCTTTCTGCCCGTTGGGACGTAACCGCATATCTACTCTGTATGCTATACCATCCTCTGTCGGTGATTGAAGTAAGCTGGAAAATAGTCCTGTAAGTCTGCAAAAATATTCATGGGATTCGATTTTGTTTGTTCTAACACCTGTTTGTGAAATAATGCCTGAAGACATATAATCTGAAGAGCGATAGACAGAAATAATATCAATATCTGAACTATAGTTGAGTTCCTGTGCACCAAGTTTTCCAAGAGATATTATGCAAAAAGAACGATCTTTGATGTCACCAAACTTTTCTTTCATTATCATAAATGCAGCATCAAGTGTTAACTCAAAAATTGCTTCAGCAAGTGAAGTCAACTCTGACATGCTTCTGTAAAGGTCGGTTATTCCACATACATATCTAAGAGTAATTATCAGAAGGTATCTTTTTTTTAAATCTCGAATGAATTTCATAAAATCTTTTTTAAATGTAAAAGGAGCATGTTTGTAAATCTCTCTGTATTCTGTATGTGAATCATACAGTATCTTCTGTTTTGTGATTGGCTGTTTAATATTATTCAATGCGAATGAAAGCTTGTCAGGATTATTTATTGTATAGTCTGAAAGAAACTGGCTGTAGGAAAATAATCTGGCAATATAGTGGATTTGATTTTTATATTTTTCAATAAATTCTGGAGATTTTTTTAAAAGTTTCTGGAGATTTTTTGTAGAGCTTTCTGGGTCAGGTGTTTCGGCCGAAACATTTTTAATAAGATTAAATATATCCATAAGAATGTTTTATATTATATTTAAGGCAGGTATTTAATTATTATTTTGTTATTCCCATATCAAGGATTCTCTTTTTAAGAATCAGAATCTCAAAAGCGATAGCAGCCATAGATGTTAGCATTGAGATATATCCAACATTTGCATTTAAAACAGCGTTGTTACCATTATCTATATAGACTATAGCTATTACTTTTTCTCTTATCGCAATCGGTAGTATAAGGACATCTTGTGGAGTACCTGATAAAATTTTTATTAGACTTTCATTTTGTTTTATATTGATAATAGGTCCTCTGTAATTTGTTTTTGTTCGAATAACCTCTGAAAAAATAGGAGATTCATTTTCTGAAATAACAAAATTATTAATATCCAACCCTCTTGCTTTCCATCCAATCAGTTTTTCTCCTTTAACTGTAAAGATAGCAATACGTGGAGCTATTTTGAAAATCTCATTTAATAGAATGCCTGCAACATCCTCTGTATCTTTAACATCTGTAAATGCTTTTTTAATATTATCTATGGAAATTTCTTCTTTTACATTTTCAGTGGTAAATCTATCTGTTAGACTTATAAAACGGATATCTCTTTTGATTCCATAATATTTTTCAAGAGTATGAATTAGCCTTAGTTCAGTTATGGCATATGGAATGATGTCATAGCCTGTTATAAAACGTAGTTCATCAATTTCTTTAATGTCTTTTGGATTTAGCATAGCAATATGCAGTCTATTTCGTTCTTTTCTAAATGGAAGAATTCTATATTTTTCTATAATTTCTTTGCTTACAGTATTAATAACTTCTTCTGGAATTGCATTAACTTGATCAGCCTTAACAGATGGAACTTTGAAATAAGTACTCAGAAATTTAGACAAGTCTTCCTCTTCGATGAAACCTGATTCAATAAGATTGGTTCCAATTCTACCACCGAATTGTGTCTGTCTTTTAAGAGCAAGTTCAAGCTGCTGTCTGGTAATCAGAGCTTCTTTAACTAAGGCTTCACCGAGCTTCATATTACATATTAGTAAAAAAATTATTTTATTGCAATTAATTCTATAAAATATTCTCGGAGCTATGTTTTTTTATAATTAGCCATGTTATATACGAGTTCAGCACCGATTAAAAATATGCACGAGGAATAAAAAACCCAGAGAAGAAAAACGACAAATGCTGTCATGGGACCATATATTGTTCCGAACTTTGCTATCGTCCCAATATACCACGTGAATATGTGTTTGGCAATTTCAAGAAGAGTTGTTGTGAATAGAGCACCAATAAAAGCGTTTGATATCTTTACTTTTGTTTTTGGAAAGAAGATATAAATAATGCATACATTGAAAAAAATCATTAAAAAGGGGATAAAATACTGTATTAAAAAAGCTGTTATCAATCCTACTTTTAATTCAGGGAATAATTGTTTTAATGCCCTGAGTAGGGGGATGAGAGATGTAGCCATAAAAGATACTATGAGAATCAGAATCATAAGGGTTACGATAGTTAATGAAACAATAATTGACCAGATGAATTTTCTCTTTTTTTTAACTTTGAAAATAGTGTTTAGAGCATTCTGTAATGAGGCAAAGACCTGATATGAAAGGATACCATACAAAATCAAACTTATGGTACCAATCCCTTTAAATTTTATAAGATTCCCGAGTTCTTTTGTAATGTTAGATGTGATCTCTGGAAAGAAGCTGATCAACCTGTTTGAAAAAAACTCATAGAATCCGTGATAGTGCCCTAAAATATAACCGAATATTGTGATTAAAAAAATACATAAAGGAACTAATGCCATCATAGAAAAATAAGCGAGTGATCCTGCAAGCATGAAACCGTTATCTCTGATAAAATCAATAAAACTTTTAAAGATAATTCTGAAATACTTCATTTAATTAACCTCTTTTTTCTTTTTCCCTTCCTTTTATGTAGATCCTTACAGGTGTTCCACTGAATAAAAAATTATTACGGAGAACTTTTTCCATAAAACGAATATGAGATTCGCTTATTGCAGCAGGATAATTTGTAAAAACAGTAAAAGAAGGTGGTTCGGTCTTAATCTGAGTAATATAATAAAGTTTTACGGGCCTGCCTTTAAAATGTGGTAGTGATAGAGAAGCATTGATCTCCCGAAAATATCTGTTTAATTCTGCTGTAGGTATTCTCTTTCTCCTTTCTCCCATTATTTCATCAATGATGTGAAAAATTTTTGTTACCCTTGTCTTTTCAGTTGCTGAAATAGTAAGAACAGGTGCATATTGCATAAACCACATCTTTCTCTTTAATTCAAGGGTTAATGTTTTATACATATCTTCAGGAGATTTAATAATGTCCCATTTATTTAAGAGGAACAATGCACTTTTTCCATATCGTTCTACGATGCCTGCTATCTTCTGATCCTGTTCAACAATTCCATCACCAGCATCAAGGACAATCAGCGCTATATCACATCTCTCAATACTTCTCAGTGCCCTTATCATAGAAAATCGTTCAAGTGAATATCCAAATTTATCTTTCCTTTTAATGCCTGCAGTATCTATTAATAGGTATTTCCTTTTGTAATAAGTACATATACTGTCAACCGCATCTCTTGTTGTTCCAGGGACTGGAGTTACTATCATTCTTTTCTTCCCAAGTAAAGTATTCACCAGTGTTGACTTTCCAACGTTTGGTCTTCCAACTACTGCAATCTTCGGATAATCAAGCTTTTGTTCTATAGTATGAGGCAGAAATGAAACAAGATTATCCATAAAATCGCTATAGCCATAACCGGTAATTGCTGACAAAGGAAACAGTGTATCAGTGCCTAACTCATAAAAATCCAGCAGCTTATCTTCATGTTTTGGACTGTCAATTTTATTTACAACCCAGAGGATATTCTTCCCTGATGCCCTGAGCATTTTTGCAAGTTCCTTATCAGATGGAGTAAGGCCATCTTTTCCATCAAGAAGATGGATTACAATATCACCTTCCTCAATAGCAAACATAGCATGTTCTTTTACCTGCATGAAAATATTTTCTGGGGGTGCTACATAAAAGCCACCTGTATCAACGACAATGAATTTTTTGCCTTCCCATTCAGTATCGAGGTAGTTTGTATCACGAGTGACACCGGGTATTGATTCAACGATAGCAGCATTTGTTCGTGTCATCCTGTTGAATAGCGTGGATTTACCTACATTAGGTCTTCCGACTATGACAACAATTGGTTTTGCCATACAATATATTTATAAATTAGAAAATTCTTCTATCATCATTATCCAGATTTCTGCTAAATATTTTATTTTATCATCAAACTTATTATATTCAGGCAAATTTTCAATATATTCGAGTAAAGGATCGCAAAAATACCAGTTGCATCCCGAAGGTCGAAGAGATCGCTTTAAGGAACATCCTTCAGGGGTTAGAAACTGACATGGTTCTGAATCGTTACCAACTGATTTATAAACAGGAGGTTTTAATTCTATAGCATGGAAATATATTAGATCTTCAAAATTATAATATCCATGTTTATTGATACAGCATACTTCTTGACACGATGGGCAGACTATTTGTGTTGCATTTTCAATGAATGGGCTTATTTCTTCAATATTTGATTGATAAATTTTTGCGAGTTCTTTAACTTTTTGTAATCCATTTGTTTGAAAGATTTCTTCGAGATAGTTAAACGCTTCATAATATAACTCTTCATCTCGTTGTTTGAGATTATTTCTAAAGTATTCAAATTTTGCTCTAAAAAATTGCGTCATAATAATTTAAAGACCTAAACTATCAAATACTTCCAGCACGATTTTATTAGAAATGTTAATGCCTTTTCTTGTCAATCTCAGGTGACCTTTTTCAATAACCATATACCCTAATTTGAAAAGCTCCTCACATTCTTGAAGAAGGATTGGTTTAAAAACTTTTAATTTCGAAATATTAACTCCTTTTCTTTTTCTAAGCCCGAGGAATATGAGTTCCTTTAGTGATTCATCTGGAGTTAATTGTATGGAGTATGTTTCAGGAATTTTACTTTTTCTAAGGTCTTCTATATAACGATAAATATTACCTGTATTTTCAGAACGTAAATTACCGATAAAAGAATGTGCTCCTACTCCAGTGCCGATATATTGTCCTCTGTCCCAGTAATTAATATTGTGGAGACAATTGTAGCCTGGAACTGCAAAATTTGATATTTCATAATGTTCAAATCCAGAATTTGCTAAATAATCTATGGTATAGTTATACATTTGAAGGATTATGTCTTCATCTAACATTTTTAATTTTCTTGAAGTTCCTTTATTCTTCCATTTTTTTATTATCTCAAATAGTGGTGTATTTTCTTCGAGAGTAAGTTCATAAGCAGAGATATGGCTTGGTGAAAATGCAATCGCTTTTGATAAAGATTTCTTCCACGAATCTATTGTCTGTCCTGGTATCCCATACATTAAATCGATCGAATAGTTTTTAAGCCCAGATTTTTTTATCAGTGTAATTGCTTTTATTGCATCTGCTGAGTTATGAATCCTTCCGAGTATTTGCAATTCTCTGTTATCAAATGACTGAATACCAATGCTTATCCTATTAACACCCAAAGAAAGCAGATTGGTAAGTTTTGATTCATTAAACATTCCTGGATTTACTTCTACGGTTATTTCAATATATGATGAGAGATTATAATTGTCTTTTAAACATAAGAATATTTGCTGAAAGCATTTTTCAGATAAAATGGAAGGTGTGCCGCCACCGATGTAAATAGATTTTAGAGTTTTAGCCAGATGTTTTTTAAGGGTTAATTCCTTGCATAAGGCATTAATATAATCTTCTACTAACGATATATTATAGGGAATTGATATAAAATCACAATAAAGACATTTCTTTATACAGAACGGTATATGAATGTATAAGAATTCAACCATTGAGATTTGCCTGTCATCTAACTTTTAAGACAGCTAAAAAGGCCTCCTGAGGAAGTTCGACCTTCCCGAATTGTTTCATTTTTTTCTTGCCTTCTCTCTGTTTTTCAAGCAGCTTTCTTTTTCGTGTAATGTCACCACCATAGCATTTGGAAGTAACGTCTTTCCTGAGTGGTCTTATACTTTCTCTTGCTATAATTTTATTTCCAATAGACGCCTGTATGATAACTTCAAACAATTGTCGTGGAATGACATCTTTCAGCCTTTCACATAAATCACGTCCTTTATAATAAGCATTTTCCCTGTGAACTATCAAAGAGAGAGCATCTACTAATTCCCCATTAAGTAGAATATTAAGTTTTACAAGATCGGATTCCCTGTATCCTAAAAAGTCATAGTCTAAAGATGCGTATCCCTTTGAAATAGATTTTAAACGGTTATAGAAATCCCATAATATCTCATTGAGAGGTAGTTCATACTCCACTCTAATCCTGTCTTTGCCGATAAATGTAAAATTTTTCTGAATACCTCTTTTTTCCTGACATAAATCAAGAATTGGTCCAATAAAATCCTTAGGAGAAAAGACTGTTGCAATTACAACAGGTTCTTCTATTTTTTCATAATGATCTGGCAATAAAGCAGGATTTTCTATAAAAAAGATATCGTCCTTTGATTTTGTAACTCTATAAATAACAGTTGGTGCAGTGCTTAAAAGTGAGAGATTAAATTCCCTTTCAAGTCTTTCACGTATAATCTCCATATGAAGCAATCCAAGGAAACCGCATCTGAAACCAAAACCTAGTGCTAAAGATGTTTCGGGTTCATAACTGAATGATGCATCATTCAGTCTTAATTTGTTCATAGCATCTCTAAGATTTTCATATTGATGAGGACTGGTCGGATAGATACCACAGAAAACCATTGGTTTGATGTCCTTATATCCAGGACACGGTTCTTTAGCAGGGTCATCTGCATCGGTTATAGTATCTCCTATCTTGGTTTCTGTTACATTTTTAATGCCTGCTATGATATACCCTACCTCACCAGAACAAAGAATATTGACAGACTCCATCTTTGGCGAAAAGATTCCTACACTGGATACTTCGAATACGTTATCTGTTGCCATTAGTTTGATTCTTTTACCAGCTTTGATATAGCCATCAAATATTCTCACAAGAACTATTACTCCCTGATAATTATCAAACCAGGAGTCAAAAATAAGGGCTTTTAGAGGTTTTTGATCATCGCCTTCTGGTGGAGGGATATTCTTAATAATTGATTCAAGAATTTTTTTAGTTCCTATTCCCTCTTTTGCGCTTGTTAGAATTGCATCGGAACAGTCAATGCCAATTGCATCTTCAATCTGTTCTTTTGTCTTTTCAGGTTCAGCACTTGGAAGGTCTATCTTGTTTATAATTGGAATCATCTCAAGATTATGTTCCAGAGCAAGATAAGCATTAGCAACTGTCTGTGCTTCGACACCTTGTGATGCATCAACAACAAGCAAAGCACCTTCGCATGAAGCAAGACTCCTTGAAACCTCGTAGGAAAAATCCACATGCCCTGGAGTATCAATAAGATTTAAAATATATTCCTGACCGTCTTCTGCTCGATATTTTAATCTTACTGTGTGAGCCTTAATTGTAATCCCTCTTTCTCTTTCAAGATCCATGGAGTCAAGAACCTGGTCGGTCATTTCCTTTGCGCCAAGAGCTCCTGTATATTCGAGTATCCTGTCAGCGAGTGTGGATTTGCCATGATCAATATGAGCTATTATTGAAAAATTACGTATATTTTTGGACATAATTTTCTTTCGAATTTTGTATATAAATTAATTTTGACAAATTGCTTTAAAGGATGTCAAAATGTTAAACTTTAAATTCAGAAACACAAAATGATTAATGAAGAAATGATAACAGGCTTAACGTTTGATGATGTATTATTGATACCTGCAAAATCAGAGGTGCTTCCCAAAGAGGTAGATACGACTACACTCCTAACACGTAATATTAAAATCAATATCCCCATAATAAGTGCTGCGATGGATACTGTTACTGAAGCGAACCTTGCTATAGCTATAGCACGAGAAGGTGGCATGGGAATTATACATAGAGCGATGAGTCCTGAGAAGCAGAAATCAGAAGTAGACAAAGTAAAAAAATCTGAAAGCGGGATGATTGTTGATCCCATTACAATACCACCTGATGCTCCAATTTCACAGGCAATGTCTCTGATGGAAAGATACAGGATATCTGGTGTGCCAGTAACAGATAGAAAAAAGTTGATAGGTATAATAACTAACAGGGATTTACGTTTTGAGACTAAATTTAACAAGACAGTTTCTAAGGTAATGACACGCAAGAATCTTATTACAGCACCAGTTGGAACAACACTTGACAAAGCGATGGAGATATTACACAAATACAAGATTGAAAAGTTGCCTATTGTTGATGAAGATAATAATCTTAAAGGGTTGATAACAATAAAGGATATAGAAAAAAGAAAAAAATATCCTAATGCTTGTAAGGATAAACTTGGTAGGCTTAGAGTAGGAGCTGCTATTGGGACAGGAATAAAACATCTGGAAAGAGCAGAAATGTTAATTAGTGCAGGGGTTGATGTTATTGTGATAGATACGGCACATGGACATTCACAACCTGTTATTACTATGTTAAAGGAATTGAAAAAGAGATTTGACATAGATGTAATAGCGGGTAATATTGCTACTGCTGAAGCAGCAAGGGATCTTATAAGAGGAGGTGCTGATGGTATAAAGATAGGAATAGGCCCCGGGTCAATCTGTACTACGAGAATAGTCGCTGGAACCGGTGTTCCTCAGATAACAGCTATAAGAGAATGTTTTAGTGTTGCAAAGAAATTCAGGATACCAATTATTGCTGATGGAGGTATCAAATATTCTGGTGATATTACAAAGGCTATAGCAGCAGGTGCTAATTCTGTGATGATAGGAAGTTTATTTGCAGGAACAGATGAATCTCCAGGTGAATTAGTACTTTTCCAGGGACGTAGTTATAAAGTATACAGAGGTATGGGTTCTATTGGTGCCATGGAGCAAGGAGCTAAAGACAGATATATGCAGGCTGGGGTAGAGTCTGCCAAGCTTGTTCCCGAGGGGGTAGAGGGAAGGGTGCCATATAAAGGTCCTCTCTCACAGAGTGTTCATCAATTAATCGGCGGACTTCGTTCTGGTATGGGTTACTGTGGTTGCAGAACCCTTGATGAGCTCAGGAAGAAGGCACGATTTATAAAAATAACCCATGCTGGTCTAAGAGAAAGTCATGTGCATGATGTCATAGTCACAAAAGAGGCCCCGAATTACAGGCCTGAATGGTAGCAGTAAAATCATGAGTTATAAGTCAATAGTTATTAAATGTGCTAATTCATTTTATATGAAAATTTTTAAGATATAGACAGGACATAGTATTTTAGCGGATTTATTTCACCGGTATTCAAATATACCCCCTTAGCAAGGGGGAATTAAAGGGGGGATTGAGGCGAGATACCTAGGAGGTCGAAGACTGAGAATGAGCATAAATACTATGTCCTGTCTGATTAACCATAGTTTATGAATAATCAGGGCTAATAAAAGTAATTAATGACAAATGACTTATAGTGAAAAAATATTAGTCCTCGATTTTGGCTCTCAATATTCACAATTAATTGCAAGACGTATTAGAGAGTTCAAAGTATATTCTGAAATTTATCCATATAACTTTCCTTTTGAAAAAATAGAACAATTTAAACCAAAAGGAATAGTTCTTTCAGGTGGACCATCGAGCGTATATGATTTAAAAGCACCGATTCCTGACCTAACAATATTTGAACTTAATATCCCGGTTCTTGGCATTTGTTATGGTATGCAGATTATGGCGCACTGTCTTGGCGGAAAAGTTGCAAAGGCACAACAAAGAGAATATGGCAAGGCAGAACTAATAATTAATAGAAACGGCAAAATCTTTGATGATATACCAAAAAGAAGTATAGTCTGGATGAGTCATGGTGATCGTATTGAGCGTTGCCCTCCAGATTTCCAGATTTTAGCACATACTGATAATTCTCCGATAGCAGCAATGGCTCATACAAAAAAGAAATTTTTTGCATTACAATTTCATCCTGAGGTTGTTCATACTCAGATGGGCAATAAAATTCTTAAAAACTTTATATTCAAGATATGCGGTTGCAAACCATTATGGACAATGAAGTCTTTTATTGAGACGGCCACTAAAGAAATAAAAGAGATGGTTGGAAAAAAAAAGGTTGTATGTGGTATCAGTGGAGGGGTTGATTCTACTGTTACAGCAGTTCTCGTGCATGAAGCTATCGGTGATCAATTAACGTGTATCTTTGTCGATAATGGAGTATTGAGGACGGGTGAGGCAAAAAAGGTTGAAGAAACATTGAGAAGATATTTTCATATGAATATAGACTGTGTTGATGCATCTGAAAGATTTCTGAAAAAGTTAGAAGGGGTGAAAGATCCAGAAAAAAAGAGGAAGATTATAGGTAATCAGTTCATAAAAGTATTTGAAGAAGAGGCTGTTAAGATTAAAGGGGTTGAATTTCTTGCACAGGGAACTTTATACCCTGATGTTATTGAAAGCTTACCTTTTAAAGGACCATCGGCTACAATTAAGAGCCACCACAATGTTGGAGGATTGCTGAAAAGGATGAAGTTAAAACTAATAGAACCTCTGAGAGAATTGTTCAAAGATGAGGTGCGTGTTTTAGGAAAGGAACTTAAAATTCCTGAGGAGATTATAAACCGTCATCCATTCCCAGGTCCTGGGCTTGCAATACGTGTAATTGGAGAAGTAACAAAGGAAAGATGTGATATATTAAGAAAAGCTGATACAATTGTTCTTGAAGAAATAAAAAAAGCAGGGTTGTATAAAAAGATGTGGCAGGCATTTGCGGTACTTTTACCTGTTAAGAGTGTTGGTGTTATGGGAGATGAAAGAACATATGAAAACGTAATAGCTGTTAGAGCTGTCCACAGTCTTGATGGTATGACTGCAGACTGGGTCAGAATTCCATATGATATTCTGGAAAGGATTTCAAACAGAATCATTAATGAAGTAAGAGGTGTAAACAGGGTAGTTTATGATATCAGTTCAAAACCTCCAAGTACAATCGAATGGGAGTGATTTTTAGATAAAATGGACATAAAAGCTTATTTACGAGAAAAGCGTGAATTAATTGACTCATATTTAAAATCTTATTTTGATACTATATTTGAACCTTCTATACTCCATCGTTCAATAACATATTCATTATTTGCTGGTGGGAAGAGAGTAAGACCTATACTTGCATTTGCTTCTCATGAGGCATGTGGAGGAAAATCTAAAAATATAATTCCTCAAGCAGCAGCACTTGAGCTTATACATACATATTCCCTTATACATGATGATTTGCCCGCAATGGATAATGATGACCTGAGACGTGGAAAAAGAACAAATCATAAGGTTTTTGGAGAAGCAATGGCAATCCTTGCAGGAGACGCACTCCTTACGGAGGCTTTTTATATGATGGTAAAAAAAAATACTGACTTTACTATAATAAAACCCACAACGCTAATAAAAGTAATTCGTGAAGTTGCAATAGCTGCAGGTATTCATGGAATGGTTGGAGGTCAGGCTCAGGATATAATCTCTGAAAATGATAAACCTGATGAAGACAAGGTCCAATTTATTCATAAGCATAAAACAGCAGCTCTAATTACAGCTTCAGTAAAGATTGGAGCTTTACTTGCAAATGCAGATAAGATGCAGATAAAGGCAATTACAGACTATGGCACCAATTTAGGACTTGCTTTTCAGATTATTGATGATATACTGGATATTGAAGGGACTACAGACACTTTAGGTAAAACAGCAGGTTCTGACATAAAGAAAAAGAAGATGACATATCCGGCAGTCCTTGGCATAACAGGATCTCGTAACAGGGCTAAGGATTTAATAACAACTGCTATAGACTCCCTCAGTATATTTTCACATAAAGCAGATATTTTGAGGAAGTTAGCAATTTATCTATATGAAAGGAAAGCATGATGTATCTTGAAAATATAGAATCACCTTTAGATTTAAAGAAACTTTCAATATCAGAACTCAAAATACTTGCTAAAGAGATAAGGGATACCCTGATATATCGAATCTCAAGAAATGGTGGACATCTGTCATCAAATCTCGGGGTGGTGGAATTAACAATATCTCTGCATTATGTTTTTGATTCTCCAAGAGATAAGATAATATGGGATGTTGGTCATCAATCATATACACATAAGCTTCTGACAGGAAGATACAAGAGACTTGCAGATTTGAGAAAGTTAAAAGGTATCTCAGGATTTCCCAGAAGAGATGAAAGCGAGCACGATGCTTTCGGTACAGGACACAGTTCTACATCAATTTCTGCAGCACTTGGAATTATAGAAGGTCGAGATAAAAACAGAGAGGATTTTAAGATTGTAGCAGTAATAGGTGATGGCGCAATGACCGGGGGACTTGCTCTTGAAGGATTGAATAATGCTGGAAGTCTCAAAAAAGACCTGATAGTCATTTTAAATGACAATGAAATGTCCATTTCTCCAAATGTTGGAGCACTCTCAGCTTATCTAAACAGAATACTTACTGCTGAAAGATATCAGAAGTTCAAAAGAGATACAAAGTCATTTCTTGAGGGAATCCCAAAATTAGGTGGGAAGGCAGCAAAGATTGCTCAGAAAACAGAAGAAGTTTTAAAGGGACTTATTTTACCAGGATTACTGTTTGAAGAACTCGGGTTCACATATGTTGGTCCAATAGATGGTCACAATATTGAACTTTTAATAGATACATTAAGGCGTATAAAAAATATTCAAAGTCCTATCCTAATTCATGTAATAACAAAAAAAGGCAAGGGTTATGAATTTTCAGAGAAAAACCCCTCAATATATCATGGGATAGGACCTTTTAAAATCGAAACGGGTGAGCCTATTGAAACTCAAGGTCAAAATTATAGTGATGTGTTTGGAGATGCACTGATAGACCTTGCTGAAAAAGATGAAAAGATTATTGCGATTACAGCAGCTATGAAAGAGGGGACGGGTCTCGATTACTTTGCCAGAAGATTTCCCAATAGATTTTATGATGTCGGAATAGCAGAACAGCATGCTTTAACATTTGCTGCTGGACTTGCAACACAGGGTTTAAAGCCAGTTGTTGCTATTTATTCAACATTCCTTCAAAGGGCATATGATCAGATTGTCCACGATATTTGTCTTCAGAAACTTCATGTTGTCTTTGCTATAGATAGAGCAGGCATTGTTGGTGAAGATGGGCCTACACATAACGGTATTTTTGACCTGTCCTATTTAAGGCATATACCAAACTTAGTTGTAATGGCGCCAAAGGATGCCCTTGAATTAAAAATGATGTTAAAAATAGCATTAGAGTATAATGGTCCTGTAGCTATAAGATATCCAAAAGGAAGAATACCAATTTTCAATGAAAGTCAAAAATTTCAGTCATTATTCAAGATTGGAGAGTCTGAAATTCTTAAAGATGGAACAGATATAGCCCTGATTGGTATAGGAAATACAGTCTTTACAGTTTTAAAAGCTGCTGAAAAGCTTGAGAAAGAAGGAATAAATCCAATGGTAATAAATGCAAGATTTATAAAACCTTTAGACAGAAAGCTTTTATCAAAAGTTGCGTCTCTAATTCAGAGAATTATTACTGTTGAAGACAATGTTATTATGGGAGGTTTTGGAAGTGCCGTTCTTGAACTCTTCAATGAAATGGGTCTATTTAATGTAAGGTTAAAGAGATTGGGCATCCCGGATATCTTTGTAGAACATGGTGATACAAATGAATTGAGAAGAATTTATGGGCTCGATGAAGACAGTATATCATCTATTGTTAGTTCCTTTCTAAAAGAACCAGTATACAGATTTTGAAAGAACGACTGGATAAACTTATAGTTTCAAGGGGACTTGTCGAAAGCAGAGAAATGGCTAAAGCCCTTATTCTGGAGGGAAAGGTATTTGTCAATGGTGAAAAGATAACAAAGGCTGGAACTGCTGTAAGTGAAGATGCAAAAATATTTCTCAATGAAGTAGATTTTCCTTATGTAAGTAGAGGGGGACTTAAGCTCGAATCTGCAATAAACTTTTTTAATATAAATGTAAGCAATAGAATCATAATGGATGTTGGTGCATCAACAGGGGGTTTCACTGATTGTTTATTGAAGATGGGTGCGAAAAAGGTATTTTGTATAGATGTTGGTTATGGACAGCTTGCATGGTTACTCAGAAAAGACCCAAGGGTAATCATTATGGAAAGAACAAATGTAAGATATCTTGACAGGATTGATTGGCATAAAGACTCAAGATATAGAGGTCAAGATTTTGAAGAACTAAAAAATAGAAATATTGATATGGCTGTAATAGACATATCATTTATATCTCTCAAAAAAGTTATTAATGCAGTATTACATTTTCTTAATAGGAATGGTGAAGTTCTTTCATTGGTAAAACCCCAGTTTGAAGTTGGCAAAGGAGAAGTTGGCAGAGGTGGAATTGTAAAGGACGAGGATAAGAGACTGAAAGCTGTAAATGATATACAGAAACATTTCGAAAGTCTTGGTCTAAAAACTATTGGAGTATTTAAATGTCCTATTAGCGGACAAAAAGGAAATGTTGAATATTTTCTTTATATGGTGAGGTTATAGTATGGAAGGAGAAAAATTATTAATTGGAGTAGATTTAGCTACAGCATCGCCAGTTTTAATAGAAATATTACTCGATGAAACTAATGATCCGTCAGTATTTGCTGAGATTGCAAAATTAAATATGAATAGGCCGGAGATACTTAAATTACTGAATGAGCATCCTGATACACCTGACGAAGTTAGGCAAATAGTAGCTCAAACTCTTCAAGTGCCTGTTATGAAAAAATATGAAATAGTAAAGGAACAGAAGACAGCCGAAGATCGTTCACAGACTATTCTACAGAGAATTCAAAAACTGAGTGTCTCTGAAAGGATACTTCTTGCATTACGTGGAGGTAAAGAGGTTAGATCTATTTTATTAAGAGATCCAAACAAAGAAGTATTACTCACTGTTCTGGAAAATCCAAAGATAACCGAAACTGAGATAGAGAATATCGCAAAGTCCAGATCTATATCTGATGAAGCCTTGAGAAAGATAACTAAAAAGAGAGAGTGGATGAAGAATTATAATATTATTTTATCTCTTGTGACCAATCCAAAAACACCGGCAAGTATAGCAGTTAATCTTGTATCTGAATTACGAACAAGAGACCTTGCTCTGGTGGAAAAGAATAAAAATGTATCAGAGGGAGTGCGTATTACAGCAAAAAAACTTCTGAAAGCCAGGAAAGCTCATTAGATGGAGTTAATATGCTTAGAACTTTTAAGGTAGATAAGTTCCACGCAAAAATAGTATCTGAATCAACATTATTCAAGACTCTCAAATATCTTGACCATACAACACAAGAAACACCTTATTTAATTATAGACTCAGAAAAGTTAAAAGAAAAAGTATTTATGATCGGAAGCAGCATATTAAATTCAAAAGTATTTTATGCTGTTAAGGCAAACCCGGATATTGAGGTTCTTAGATTTTTAAACAAGCTAAAAATGGGCTTTGAGATATCGTCTGAGGGTGAACTCGAGGTACTTGCAGCATTGAAAGTAAAACCAGATAAAATTATTTCGAGCAATCCTGTAAAATCTTTAAAGTTTCTGAAAAAGGCTTCAATGTATGGCATTAAGTATTTTGCTTTCGATTCTCCAGAGGAGGTAGATAAGCTTGTAAAATATATTCCAGGATGTAATGTGTATGTGAGATTATCTGTTCCCAATGAAGGAAGTGAATGGCCTTTGAGTAAGAAGTTTGGTGTAGAACTTGATGATGCTCTTGAACTTTTAAAGTATGCAAAAGAAAAAAAGCTCAAGCCAACAGGGATCACTTTCCATGTTGGTTCCCAATGTACAAATATGTATAACTGGAATATAGCACTTGATAAAGCAGAGACTTTATGGAACATGGCAGCAAAAAAGAATATTGTTTTAAGACTTTTAAATATTGGTGGAGGCTATCCAATACGTTATACAAGAGATGTTTTGAGTATTGAAGCTATAGAAAGGAATATAAATGAACTTATATATGATAGATTTCCACAAGACATTGATATTCATATTGAACCAGGCAGGGCCGTTATTGGAGATGCTGGAATAATGGTCACTTCGGTAATTGGTAAAGCGAGAAGAGGTGACGGAGAGTGGTTATATATTGATGTTGGTGTTTTCAATGGGCTAATGGAAAGTATAGGTGGTATAAAATATACCTATATTGTGGAAACTGATAAAAATGTAAGAGGAAAAAAATCATGGACCATAGCAGGCCCGAGTTGTGATAGCTTTGATGTGATTGATAAAAATGTTATTCTGCCAGAACCCAATATTGGCAATTTAATGCTTATATTGTCAGGTGGAGCATACACTGTATCATATGCTTCTGAATTTAATGGATTTTGTATACCAAAAACAATTCTTATATAGAAGAGAGGATAAATATGATTAAGTTTACAGAAAAAGCTCCTTATGCACCGGTTGAATATTTATATGATGTTGAAGAGATATTATACACAGGGAAAAGTAAATTTCAAGAAATTATGGTTATAAGAAACCCCTATTTTGGGAGAATGCTGATTCTTGACGACGTTGTGCAACTAACAGAAAGGGATGAGTTCTTTTATCATGAGATGCTGACTCATATTGTAATGCATGCACATCCTAATCCAAGAAAGGTTATTGTAATCGGTGGTGGAGATGGAGGAGTAGTAAGAGAGGTTCTAAAACATAAAACAGTTGAAAAAGTCTATTTTGTTGAAATTGATGAAGAAGTAATTAATGTTTCAAAGAGATTTTTTCCAACTATATCCTCAGGTGTTGACGACCCCAGAGTGGAATTAAATATCATGGATGGGGCAGAATTTTTGAAGAAAAAGAAAAATACTGATATTGATGCAATTATTATTGATTCGACCGATATTATTGGATTTGCAAGGAGTCTGTTCACTGATGATTTTTTTTATTCTGTGAAAGATAGTCTTTCATCTGAAGGATTATTTGTTAGTCATACAGAGTCATTACATTTTCATAAAGATATGGTTATCGAAATGCAGGAAACATTGAAACATATTTTCCCTATAGTAGATTTATATACTGCTCCGATTGCAACGTATCCTGGTAATTGGTGGGCTTTTGCAGTTGCATCAAAAAAAATTAATCCAAGAGAAGTTAGAAATAGCTTCTCAATTAACACAAAGTATTATGATCCAGAAATACATAAGCAGGCATTTATGACAAAAGATTTGTATCAGAAGTTGATGCAAAAGAAGTTGATGTGGTGAAAAGATAAATAAATTCGATTCAGTGGTATTTTAAAAATGGAAAGGAATATATGGTTTATCGATAAGGACAGCAAAAATAGATGGATATACCATCGTGTAAAAGATTATATATTATCAAAGAAGACGAAGTATCAGCACGTGAAAATATTAAAAACTTACGAATTTGGAACTGTTGTAGTTCTTGACAAAAAGATTCAGTCATCTGAAAGAGATGAGTTTATATATCATGAAACACTTGTGCACCCGGCTATGATATTGCATCCAAAACCTGAAAATATATTGATACTCGGAGGCGGAGAGGGTGCGACATTGAGAGAGGTGTTAAAACATATAACAGTCAGTAAAGTTGATATGATAGATATAGATAAAGAATTTGTTGATTTGTGTAAAAAACATCTTAAAAAATGGCACAATAATTCATTTAATGATAAAAAGGTAAACTTAATTTTTGACGATGCGATGGAGTATGTTAAAAGAGTCAGAGATACATATGATGTAATCATTGCAGATATCAGTGACCCTGTCGAAGGAGGTCCTGCTAAAATGATATATACGAAGAAATTTTATACTTACATTAAAAAGGCTCTTAAAGCAGATGGTCTTTTTGTTACACATGCTACAAATGTCTCTGAGACAGGAACAACAATCTCGTTTAAATTGTTTAATATTTTAAGTGAAATATTTGCAAAGGCAGTTTTTTATTATGAATATATTCCAAGCTTTGCTACGCAATGGGCGTTTATCATCGGATCTGCAAAATATAATCCCCAAACAGTATCTTTTAGGGTTATTAATAAAAGAATAATAGAGAGGGAATTATCAAATCTTTTGTATTATGATACAGATGCGCATAAAAGAATTTTCTGTATTCCCAAACATATCAAAAAATTTCTTTAGCAAAATGCAATTATTTTTCCAACAGCTATAACTAAGAACGCCCTGTATTTACGCTCATTGTCGATCTTTGACCTCCGAGATATTTCGCCTCACCTCCCTTTAATTCCCCACTTGCTAAGGGGGGACTAAGTGGGATGTATTTGAATATCGGCAAAATAAATCCGCTTAAATACTATGTCCTGTCTATATTCAAAAATTTATGAATGATATGGGTTAGCAGAATTACCGCTGGATATAGAAATTAATATGTTATAATAAAATTGTTTTTTATTATGGAGGTTGATAGGAATGCCAATATACGAATATGAATGTAGTAACTGCGGAAAACATTGTGAAGTTTTTCAGAAATTCAATGAAGAACCCATAAAAACATGTCCCGACTGTGGGGGGCATATGCACAAACTCATATCGCAGACTTCATTTGTTCTTAAAGGCACTGGTTGGTATGTAACTGATTATGCACGTGCTGAAAAGAAAAAGCCTGAGGAGAAACACACAGAGGATAAACGTAAACCTGATACAGATAAAAAGCAGAAAGCAGAGACATCTGCCAAAAATTAATGGTCAGTCCTCATGTTCATGTCCCCTATATTAAAATAGGAGAATATTTCTCATTTATCAAAGAAAATCGAATAAATCTTGAAATCTATCTCTCATCCAATTCACTTGATTCTTTAAGAGATAATGATATTAAAGAATTAAAGAAGAGACTTGATTATAAACCCTCTCTCAGTTTGCACGCTCCTTTTATGGATCTTTCGCCTGGAGCAGTAGATAATAAAATTAGAAATGTAACTATGGAAAGGTTTTCACAGGTTTTTGAGATAGCCGAAATATTGAATCCTAAAGTTATAGTCTTTCACTCTGGATATGAAAAATGGAAATATGCTAAAAGAGTCGATATTTGGCTCGAGGAAAGCTTAGAATTTAAGGTTGATGATGGAAAAACTTGGTTCTGAACATTTCGGTTTATGCTTTGATACTGGGCATTTTAATCTTTTTTCTCAAGTGTCTCTTAATGAATGGATGAAACAATTGCAATATTATATTATAGAAATTCACCTTCATGACAATTACAAGACAGCAGATGACCATAATGCAATAGGTGACGGAACATTTGATTTTGAGACATTGTTTGATATGTTAAAGGACAAGAAGGGGTTAATTTATACAGTAGAAGCACATACCCCACAGGATGCGATTAAAAGCATAAGTAAATTAGAAAATTATATTTAACTCTATGATTTTATTAAATTATTTTATGTTATTATATGGATAAAATATTAATTAAACCATCAGTTATAGGTGCATTAAAATATCGAAAAATAAGTGATTATTTTGTTTAATATCAATATGTTAATCTATAAAGATAAAGCAAATTATTATATTTTATAGTATATCTTTCTGATTTCTAAGCATAAATCCACGTAAAGATGGATCTTTATTACCTTTATATTGTATCATGACCTTATGTGTTTCGCCAATAGTTCCTGGCAATATAAGCCTTTTTATTTTTGCAATCTCAAATAGATAATCATGCGATTGTTGAAAAAGTTCTCGAATCATTTCATCAATTCCGAGGCTCACGAGATACGTCCCCTGTTGACAGAATCCTAAAGTCTTGAAACCGAGTTCCTCTCCCCATTTTTTGACTGAAGAGAAATTGACATGAGCTGTTATGTCCTGTTCGCCTATATTTTCATAAGGGTTCTCGCTTAACTGATGCTTGTGATAGCATAGCAATGTTCCCCTGTTTCTTTCTTCGCTGTAATAGTCTCGTGCAGAATAGCCGTAATCTATTGTTATAATAAAACCTTCAGAAATAGCTTTATTAAGAGCCAAAAGCCATTCTTTTATTTTAAGATTTATTTCTGTTCTGTAACCTTTTTGAATGTCAATTGAGAATTCATTTATGTAATTAATTAAAGATTCATCTACCGGAGCTGTGGGAATTTCTTTGAATACGTTGTCTTGGAAACCGACATAGATCTCTTTTAATTCATCTTCCATAACTATAATATGAACAGGGAATGAGTCAAGTAGTTCGTTTGAAACTACACAGCCCTTTAATCCATTAATTTCAATAATAGATCGTAACCATTTAACTTTATCGAAGAAACAAGCGAGAAGCTTCTTTTGCTTTTCATATAATGAAGGATTTATTTCAATGATTAAATAGGTAAATGCTTCAATTATGTTCCTTTTATTGAGGTAATCCATAATATCCTTGCACAGATAACCCATGCCTGCCCCAGGTTCGATAATAAAAAACTCAGAAGGTTTTTCCATAATTCTCCACATCTCTTCAATTTGCCTTCCAATCATGGTGCCGAATATCTGATGGACATGCTGGCTTGTGTAAAAGTCACCTGCTTTACCAATATAGGTCTTCTCTGAGGTGTAATAGCCAAGACTTGGTTCATAGAGAGACATCTCCATAAACTTCGCAAATTTTATAGGACCTTCTTTATTGATTTTCTCTTTAATTTTTTGTTCAAGTATATTCATAAACAAAGAATTATATCTTTTGTAATTATAATTCACAAGATATAAAGCCTTTTTTTTAAAGTTTATGAATATGATATAATTTGCCATGCGCGTGATTATTGTAGGAGCAGGAGAAGTCGGCTATCAGATTGCAAAATTTCTCTCTCGAGAGGTAATTGACGTTATAGTAATAGATAAAGATAAGGAAAAACTAAGAAGAATTGTTGAAGATATAGATGTTGCAGTAGTTGAAGGCGAAGGTGGCAGCCCTTCAACTCTAAGAGAAGCAGAGGCAGATAAAGCAGACATAATACTGGCAGTTACAGATAAAGATGAAACAAATATGATTGCATGTTTGCTTGCAAAAGCAATGTTTGGTATACCGAGGAAAATTGCTCGTATCAGGAATCCAGAGTATTTTTACAATGAAAAGCTACTGAGTAGAGAAAATCTTGATATAGACCCTGCTATTAATCCTGAGCTTGAGCTTGCAAAGGCAGTAATGAGAATTCTTGAAGTTCCTCAGGCAACAGATATCGAAGAGTTTGAAGGTGGTCTTGTAAAAGTTATAGGATTTAAGATACCCGAAGGCTCTTCATTGATAGACAAATCACTTAGAAAGCTTGGGATGACACTAAATAAAAAGATTCTCATAGGCATTATTCTTAGAGAAGACAAAACTATAATACCTAAAGGGAGTGATGTAATTAGAGCTTCTGATATCATATATATTCCTATTAAAAAAGAAGAAATAGAAGATACACTGACCCTTTTGGGAATGTCAAGAAAACCCATTAAAAGAGTTATGTTATTAGGTGGAGGCCGTACAGGATATTATATTTCTTCAGCAATAGAACAAAAGGCAGATGTTAAGATAATCGAAAAAGACTTAGATAGGTGTAAGTTTCTTACAAGAAACCTCAGAAAAACTTTGGTACTTCATGGAGACGGAACAGAGCAAAAAATACTAATCGAAGAGAATGTTGGTGATATGGATGCTTTCATAGCAGCCTCAAATAATGATGAATTAAATATAATGGTTTCATTATTTGCAAAAAAATTGGGTGCAAAAAAGACTATAGCGGTTGTAAACAAAACAGATTATATGCTTTTAGCACATAGCCTTGGACTTCAATCTGTCCTTAGTCCAAGACTTATTACAGCAAGTACGATTCTCCGTTATGTGAGAAAAGGAGATATTTTGTCATTAACAGCCATAGCAGAAGCAAAAGCAGAAATTATCGAAGGAAGAATCGGCAAGACTTCACCTCTTCTGGGAAAAACACTCGATCAAACGCAGCCAGATAAATCAATTATTGGAGCGATTATTAGAGGGGAAGAAGTTATAATACCTTCAGGTTCTGATAAAATCATCGAAGGTGATAAGTTAATAATATTCACTCTCCGGGAATCAATAAAGGATGTAGAAAAAATCCTTATATGATCGTATCCTTTTATGCTATTAATTCTCAAAGATCTTAAAAAATATTTAAAATATTTTATTCTGTCATTGCCAGATCCGTGGTTACTATTTTCGGTGATAAGATTGATCAGAAAATCCATCCCGAAAGCTTTCTGGACATACAAGCCAAATAATGACAACCATAGGAGCAGAGTTCTCTATGAATATTAAGGTAATACTTTACTTTATTGGTTTTGTCCTTATTTTTCTCTCATTTTTTATGATATTGCCTTTACTTGTATCATTTATTCAGCATCAACAGGATACAATCATACTTTTAGTATCATTTGCTATAACGTTTTTTTCTGGTATTATTCTTTATCTTCCTACAAGACAACATAGAAGAGATGATGTAAGACACCGTGAGGCATTTATTATTGTGGCTCTTACTTGGACAGCCATTTCCCTTTTTGGATGTCTTCCATTTATTTTATCTGGAACCTTAAGTTCATTTACTGATGCTTATTTTGAATCAATGGCTGGATTTACTACAACGGGTGCATCTGTAATTACAGATATTGAGGCTGTTCCCAGAGGTATTCTTTTCTGGAGGTGTATGACACAGTGGATAGGAGGTATGGGTATAATCGTATTTGCACTTGCTGTATTGCCTTTACTTGGAACAGGAGGAATGCAACTTTTTAAGGCAGAAGTGCCTGAGATAAATGTTGATAAGCTAAGACCAAGAATAATTGATACAGCTAAAGCATTGTGGATAATCTATATAGTCCTTACTGTTACAGATGCGTCACTACTTTTTACAGCAGGAATGGATTTATATGACTCCATATGTCATGCATTTACTACAATGGCAACAGGAGGATTTTCAACAAAGAACGCCAGCATTGCTTATTTTAGAAACCCTTCTATAGAATATATAACGAGTATATTTATGCTTTTTGCAGGAGTTAATTATTCGCTTTATTTTTATGTATTCAAAGGTGATTTTTTAAGATTATGGAGAAGTAATGAATTCAGATTTTACATTTCTGTCACAATAATCAGCGTTTTGCTTATAGCCGCTTTTTTATGGAAAAATTCTTACAACTCAATTACTGATTCATTAAGATATTCCCTTTTTCAGGTTGCATCTATTATGACTACTACAGGATATGCTACAGCAGATTATGAGCAGTGGGCTCCATTTGCACAGGTGTTGCTTATATTGTTGATGTTTTTCGGGGGCATGATAGGGTCAACAGGAGGTGGAATCAAACAGATAAGAATTTTACTTATGATTAAACAGGGTTTCAGAGAAATGTATCAATTAATACATCCTCGAGCTATTACTGCTGTAAAGATTGATGAAAAGTTTCTTGATAAGGAAATCCTTGGAAGCATATGGGGATTTGTTTTTTTATTTTTAGGAATATGCACAATAGCTACAATTGCGATGGCCGCAACAGGACTCGATATCATTACATCATCAACCACTGTCATCTCAGCAATGAGTAACGTTGGACCAGCCTTTGGTATTGCCGGTCCTTCTGAAAACTTTGCATCTATTCCTATTATTGGAAAATGGATACTTATTTTCTGTATGTTTACAGGTAGACTCGAAATCTATACTGTATTAATATTATTTATTCCTCAGTTCTGGAAAAAATAGGCAATTATACGTGTACTTTTTTTATTTAATTTTCCCGAGATATTTTAAAATTGCCCTTAATAAAGAAACGCTATGCCCAAGCTGTATATAAGCTTCTTCTTCTGTCATATCCCTATTTTCTGCTTTTAATTTTTGCCCCAATTTTCTCGAAAGGTTAGCTATGCGTGCAATCTCTTTTGATAAGTCTTCCTCAAAGAAGTACGACCTCAAATTAATTTGATATACATATTTTTCTATGCTTGCTATTTTTTTTAAAACTTCAGCCTCAACAATGCCATCGTTTATATCATGATGGTTTCTATTAAAATCATCATATGGTATGTTATGCATGGGTTGTGATAAATCACCTACATAATGAGCGCATAAAGCAATGTGATATTCAGCATATTTACCGGCTTTTTTGGTTTCATTATATCCACGTAGAGAAGCAATAATAGCTCCATAAAGATGACCTTCTTTATCTGAAGGATTGTTATATTTAGCTATTTGTGACATAACCATTTCCGGGGTAACTTCAAGCTCGTTATTGTTATTAAAATAATGGTTATAAGACTCTATACTTCCTGCCTTTAATTTTGCAATATCAGCCCCGACAGCGTTATACCATTTAGAATATCCAGCAGCCTTTGCAATTGCAAGATGGGTCTCATCATACCATCCAGATGCTGTATTTAGATTAAAAAAGAATAGAATAAAAAATATGGCGATGATTTTTAAATTTTTGATCTCTGAAAGCATTCGAAATCGGAATAACACCTCTTTATCACTATAAGGGATTGCTGGGGAAACTTATTTCAAGTTTTGCAGCCGGCATTTATGGCCTCCTTGTAATACTATTTTGCATAAATAAGAATACTATATTGCAACTCTCTATCCGCATTTTGTAAACCCGCAATTGTGGCAGACGAGGCAGCCGCTTTCGCGTTCGATGGCCCCGCCACATTCAGGGCAGGCACCCATGAGCATAGTAACTTTATAGCCATCACCATTGCCCTTTTTACCAACAGTGCGATATTTTTCGAGTGCTTTTGCAATAGCATCCGAACAGGATAAAATCTTGCCTCCTTCAAGCCATACAGGCAAGTGACAGGATATACCTTTCAGTTGTTTGATTACTTCATCAGGCTCTATATTGGAACGGAATGCGAGCGAGACAAGCCTGCCTATAGCCTCGGACTGACTTGCTGCGCATCCACCCGCTTTTCCCATGGAAGTGAACAATTCAAACAGATGTCCTTCTTCATCTTCATTGATAGTTACATAAAGATTCCCACAACCTGTCTTCATTAAACGAGTTGTTCCTTTTATAACTTCTGGCCTTTTTTTAGGAATTATTTTGGCTGTCTGACTGCTAACTGCTGACTGCTGACTGCTTAATGTTGTTTTACCTTTTGTTAGAACCTGCTGTTCACGAGAGCCATCACGATAAACAGTGACGCCTTTACAGCCGAGTTTATAAGAAAGGAGATAAACATCCTCAACATCTTTTGCAGTTGCATGATGAGGGAAATTCACTGTTTTTGATACAGCATTATCAACATATTTTTGAAATGATGCCTGCATTTTTATATGTTCAAGAGGAGTAATATCATGGGCTGTAACAAAGACTTCTCTGATGTCTTCAGGTATCTCGTCAAAATCTTTAATTGAACCTTTATCTGCGATCCTCTCCATAAGAGTTCGTGACCAGAAACCTCGCTCCTTTGCAACTTTTTCAAAATATGGATTGATCTCGATCAGTTTTGTGCCTTCCATAACTGTTCTGATAAAAGATACTGCAAATAGAGGCTCGATGCCAGATGAACAGCCTGCAATAATTGAAAGTGTTCCAGTCGGTGCAATAGTAGTCACTGTAGCATTCCTCAGTCTAAGCTTTCCGTCATAAATGCTTCCTTTGTAATTTGGAAAGACACCACGTTCTTCTGCGAGCGATGCTGATGCATTCTTGCCCTCTTTTTGAATGAATTCCATTACCTCTTCAGCAAGACTAACTGCTCTATCTGAATTATATGGAATACCAAGTTGTATTAACATATCTGCCCAACCCATCAGTCCAAGCCCTATCTTTCTATTTGCCTTTGTCATTTCTTCGATTTTCTTTAATGGATATTTATTTACATCAATTACATTATCAAGAAACCTTACGGCTTTCCACGTTATGTCTTTGAGTTTATCCCAGTCAATTTCAGCTTTTTCCTTGTTATCCTCCGCCTTTTTAACCATCTTGGCGAGATTGATTGAGCCTAAATTACAGGATTCATATGGTAGCAAAGGTTGTTCTCCGCATGGATTTGTTGACTCTATATGACCTATATGAGGAGTCGGATTAGATGCATCCACTCTATCAATAAATACAATTCCAGGTTCTCCGTTTTTCCATGCATGTTCAATAATAAGATTGAATACATCCCTTGCCCTGAGGGTATTTGTTACTTTCTGGGTCCTTGGATTGATAAGGTCATATGACCTGTCTTCTTCAACAGCTTTCATAAAATCGTCTGTAATTGCAACAGAAATATTGAAATTATTAAATTTTGTATTGTCATCTTTACATGTTATAAAACTTATAATATCGGGATGATCAACTCTGAGGATGCCCATGTTGGCACCTCTTCTTGTTCCACCTTGCTTGACCGCCTCTGTTGCAGTATCGAATACAGTCATAAAGGAAACAGGTCCTGAAGAGATGCCTTTTGTAGACCCAACAATATCTCCATTTGGTCTTAATCTCGAAAAACTGAATCCGGTTCCACCACCTGATTTATGTATAATTGCGGTATTTTTTACAGCATCAAAAATAGACTCCATGGAATCATCCACAGGTATTACAAAACAAGCACTTAATTGGCCAAGCCTCCTGCCTGCGTTCATAAGGGTAGGGCTGTTCGGAAGAAATTCAAGAGCAGTAAGCATCTGGTAAAAGACTTCTTCAAGCTTTGATACTTCTGAGTCTGTTTTTTTATATTGTCTTTCTGCTTGTGCTACTGCTTTTGCAACCCTTCTGAATAGGCCTTCAGGGGTTTCAACAATCTTTCCATCTTCATCTTTTTTTAAATATCTTTTTTCAAGAACCTTTATTGCATTTGGTGAAAGGTTTAATCCATTGACAACTTTCATATAATCCCCCTTTTTAATATTATATTATCAATACATTGTATAATTGATTATAATTTTAGACATTAAACCACAAGATATTGTATATGTCAAGAAAAAAGTGATAAATTTCTAATATATTGATTTTAAATAATTATTTTTGTGAAAAGGATGTTTATAAATTGTGAAAAGTATTTTCGTTATTTTATGATTTCAGCAGTGAAATAATATAAATCAGCATTTTCCCATGCATTTTCTGGGAGCCCGGCCTTGTTACATAATTTATTAAGAAATGTTTCCCTGTCCCATCCGTTTTCTTCTGCAACCTGAGGAAGGAGGAGCCCCTGATGCATGCCTTTTCTGATCACGAGCCCGTGTTTTCCAACCTGAATTTCTTTAATATCCTTCACATAGTTAAGCGGTGAAAGTATGGATATTTCAACATCTATATCCTTTAACTCCTCTTTCGTCAAAGAAGGGAATCTCGGGTCAGCCGAGCATGCTGCTACTGCATTCTTTACTACTGATTGATGTAAAGGCATAATAGCCTGAACATGTCCGATACAACCTCTCAAAGCGCCATTCTTTTTTATAGTTACAAAGACAGCTCCGTCTGTTTTGAACTTCTGGTTTTTTATTTGTGCCTCAGGTGTTTTCCCGTTGGTAACATAATCGGTAATAGCTTTTTTCGCTAATTCAAGAAGTTCCTTTTTTTCTTCTTCTGTAAAGGGATTTTTATAAAGTCCGATTGAAGCATAACCGACAACCATATCTTTTTCTTCCGTTACATCACCTGAATTTGCATACTTAAAGAGAACGCCGATGTTCGCACCATATCTTCGTGCAACTTCCAGGGTGATGATGACCGGATAAGCACCACACATTTCAGATTTTCCATCCTGCAAAAGCTGACTTACATCCATGACAGATAGCCGTTCAACAGCTGATATGATCTTGCTGTCCATCTCTATTGCCTTATGATAATCATGATAATGCGAAAGGTCTGTGCTTGCTATGATTAAAGTCTTTTCATCGAGGATATCTATTAATTTTGCTATAAGATGATCGAAAGACTGTCTTGTAATAGACCCGATAAGAACAGGAACTATTGTAAAGTCTTTCAGGACAGTCTGGAGAAATGGCAGCTGCACCTCAAGTGAATGTTCCTTTGCATATGCCTCAGGATAGAATCGAACATCTGCATTTTCATTTATCAGACTTTCTGCAAGATTTGTGTTTATATCAACATTACCAAGAGGAGTTTTAAAACTTCCTTTTGTATAAACAGAAACTCCCTTAAATCCCGTATGATGGCTTGGTCCTATCAGTATAACTTTTTTTATATCGTTGCCTTTAATTGTTTTGTATCCGAAAGCTGCTACCTGACCTGAATAAGTATATCCAGCATGTGGAGAGATTAGTGCTATGAGTTTTCCGTTATTTTTCGTTCTTTCTGCATTTGTGAGAAAATTCTCAATAGTTTTCACGAGTTCTTTTGAATCAGCAGGATAGAACATCCCCGCAACTGATGGTTCTTTAACATTTTCAGCACAGCCAGCGGAATAAGGGACAAGCAATAAGCAAAAGGCTATCAGAATGAGTTTTCTTTTTAACTTCAATCTATTTTCCTCCAGAACATGGCTTCTTTCAGATTTTTTTCAGCTTTTCGCCCGGCATTAACTTTTTTCGAAAAAAGGCTTAATATACCTATTAAAAATATTTTTAGAAAATCTCTTCTGTTCATTTTGTTAACTCCAGATTCCAGGAATGGAAGTTTTACAAAACCTGCACATGCCATTCGAGATATTATTCTGTTTTACAAAATAACCTATTCTCTCTATAAGTATTTTCTTACACTTCGGGCAGAAGGTGCTTTCACCTTCATGCCTGATATTTCCAATATACGAAAAATGCAATCCTGTATCAATAGCTGTTTTTCTTGCTTCAATAAGTGTTTCAAGAGGGGTAGGTGGAAGATTAGTTAATTTGTAATTCGGAAAAAATCTTGAAAAATGCACAGGCACATTAGGCCCAAGATTTTTAAGAATCCATTTGCACATGTCTCTAATAGTTTTCATATTATCATTAAGTGTTGGGATGACAAGGTTAGTTATCTCAAGCCATACATTTTCATCCTTCAATATAACAAGTGAATTGAGAACAGGCTTGAGACTGCCATTGCATATGCGTGAATAAAAATCTTCACTGAATCCCTTCAGGTCAATATTTGCAGCATTTAGATATTTCGATAATGTCCTGAGAGGTTTTTCATTGATATAGCCGCATGAGTGCATTGTATTCTTGATATCATTTTTTTTTGCGATAATCGACGTATCGTACATGTATTCATAAAAGACTGTGGGTTCTGTATACGTATATGCGATAGATCTGCACTGATAAGATTTCGCAAGACTAACAACTTTTTCAGGAGGTAAATTGTATGTATCTGTATCCTCTGGTTTTGCCTGTGATATCTGCCAGTTCTGACAAAATTTGCAGTCGAGTACACACCCTGCTGTAGCAATTGAAAAAGCGGTTGTTCCAGGAAGAAAATGAGAAAATGGTTTCTTTTCGATGGGGTCAACATGAACAGCGCAGGGTTTACCGTATACCAGACTATAAAGTTTTCCGTCTTTATTCATCCTTGCCCGACATTTACTGTGTTGCCCGTTTACCAATACGCAACTGTTTGGACAAAGTTCACATTGGACTGTTTTAGACATATTAATATTATAAAACTATTTCAATTAAAAGATTCAGTATATATACTCCTTATCAAGAATGCAGAGAATGCCTTTATGAATGCAATGAGCATAAGTGCGCTTGAAATTCCAAAGAGGGGGATGATCAATAAGGTTGATAACAATGATCCTGTGAATGAACCTATTAAATCCATTGCATAAAGTTTTCCACCTGCTTTAGAACTACCCATTGATAGATTTGCTGTACTGAACTGGCCTCCGGTAATTGCACCTATCAGAAAAACTAATATATAAAATAAGAATTCTGACTTAAAAAATAATAAGGGGGAAGAGACAGATAGAAGAATAGTTGTCAGTTCCATATAAAACAGTATTCTTAACGGCTCTCTGAGATTTCTTGTTATTAATGTTCCTATCCATAGTCCGATCATGAATGTTGCTGATAGTATCCCTATCATCTCATATATATAGCCGTATATTGCCTGATATGTAAGAATTATAGTAAGGACAAAAGACATTCCGGAGAATCCTGTAGTAAAAATAGAGAAAAAGATTACACGTTTCTTTTTTCTGTATGATATGAGGGCAATACATGTTAGATAAACTGCAAATATGATAAGAATATTCCAGAACCTGATTGAAAGCAGATTATATAATATTCCCCCACCATGTATCTCTGCCCAAAGCATTAGATTATATACATATGCTGAAGGACGGAAGTCAGTATTGATCAATTTTATCTCTCCGAGTCTCTTTTTAACATACTCTAAATTAAAAGGAGAAAAGACATCACTGAAGATATACTGATTAAAGTGTTTTGTATGGATTGCTCTCTGGATAAACCTTTTTTCAAGTATCTCTGGTTCTGTGGATATTACAGAATCAGATGCGAAAAGCCCTCCGTATTCCTGTGTGGTTACCTCAACATATCTGAAGACAGATTTAAGTGAATTATAAATAGAGCCGTTTGCTATCTTCATCCTTTTACCGATATATCCTGTTGATTGCGGAATTGATAAATAGATCATGCCGTATCTTTTCAGAACATCCTTTGTTTCCATGAAAAAATCAGTGGTATAAAAGCGGTTAATACTTGCTGTAGACGGCTGTGGAAGGTTTAAAATTATCAGATCGTATGCGTGTCTATTTAATTTTTTTATGAATCTTCTTCCATCTTCAATAATTATTCTAACTCTCTGATCTTTTATAGCATTTGCATCTTCTCTGCTACTATTGAGAAGTTGCATAGATATTTCGACAATTTTTGAATCAAGCTCTATGAAATCTAAACTATCAACAGGATATTTCAAAAACTCTTTGAGTATTCCTAAAGATCCGCCGATAACAAGGATATTCGATGGTGAGGGGTGTAAGGTCATAGGTAAGTGTGCGTTCATCTCATCCCTTTGTGGATTCGGATACGTGAACATGAGATGTCCGTTTGTATAAATACTCGATTGTTCTCTGATCTTAATAACTTCGATTTCTCCATATCTGGATTCGGCTGATTGAGAAATCTCCATACCATTCCAAGAAAGGCTGGAAAAAGTCTTATGAAATCCAATATAGAAAATGAGAGGAAGGATCATTGTAATAGAAATAAGTTTCTTTTTTGAGAGATAAACTGCAACTACTATATTTATCAATGATAGAACAAGACATAATTCAAAAGCATTCATTCGCGAAGAAATAAAAAAGGTGAATAAAATGCCACCTGTAAAAGCTCCAAATGCTTCAAGTCCATAGACCCTTCCTGCTGCATTGTTTCCTCCTGAAAATGAAACAGATAAAGGAAATTGCAATCCGATCATAAAACAAAGAGGTAAAAGAGTAATTGCTGTTGAAAGGACAGTGAAATGAAAAGATACTGATTCACCAGGTTCTAAATACAGGATAGTTCTTATCGATTTTATTGCAAAAGCAGTAGGCAACGATAGGATTGCAATAACAATAAAAGAATATATGAATGCATATTTAAATCTTATTCTCTGTCCTATATAACTTCCCAGGCTAACATAGATAAGCCAGAATGAAAAAGTTATTCCGATATCGAGTTCATTCCCTGAAAATGTTGAAAGTAGAAGGCGTAGAGCGGTTATCTGAAGAAGCAAAGATGTGAGACCCATGCATATGAATGGTATTAAGCTATTCATAAAAGGTATGTTTTTAAAATAAAAAAAGAGCTGATATTGTGTATAAAGTTTAACACATATCAGCTCCTTTGAGTCTCTTATTCAGCCTTGACAGGAATCTTCTTTGTTTCTTTAATCGCTTTAGCAGTTTTTGGAAGGGTTACAGTAAGAACTCCTTTCTTGAATTGTGCTTTTGCCTTATCTGTGTCGATTTCTACAGGAATAGGAATCATGCGAGTGAATGAACCATATGAACGTTCCATACGATAATAATTTTTACCTTTATCCTCTTTTTCTTCCTTCTTTTCACCTTTAATTGTTAAAGAATCTTTTGCTAAAGAGACATCTATGTCTTTTTCATCCATACCGGGAAGTTCTGCTGTAACTTTAATCTCTTTTTCATCCTCAACTACATTAACATTTGGTGTGAAACCCCCAAATCTTTTCTCAAAAGGCTCGATATCGAAACCGTGAAAGAAGCTGTCAAAAAGTCTGTTCATCTCGTGACGAAAAAGGGCGAATGGATCATACTCTTCACGCCTTACAGGGACATCTTTTTTAGCTGATGTTATAAGGTTCTTAATTGCCATTTTTAAATCCTCCTTTCTAATAAGAATTTATTTTTTATCCCTCAGCTTTCACTGTAATCTTTTTAGTTTTCACAGCGTCAGCCTTGGGTAGAATCAATTTTAAAACACCATTTTTCATGGTTGCCTGAATTTTATCTCTATCAATCTCATCTGTAAGAGTAAAAGATCTTTGATAATCTCCTACACCATATTCAGATAAGGTGAGCCTATGTCTTTCAGGTATTTCGGTGTCGACCTTTCCGTAGATAGTAATAATGTTTTTTTCGAGTGTTATATCAACATTTTTTTCATCAACACCTGGCATATCGGCAAATAGGACAATTTCATCTTTTCTTTCTATTATATCCACAGAAGGATTATATATTTTTGAAGTCTTTGTTCGTTCAGCTTTTTCAGGAGTTTCAGACACTTTTTTCTGAATATCTTTTGTTACAGTATCTGCCATATAAAATCACCTCCTTATGTATTTATATTGATTTTACTGCAATTTTTCTTGGTTTTTCTGCCTCTGCACGTGGAAGTTTAATATAAAGTACTCCATTAATAACTCTTGCATCAATTTTATCTCCTTCTACAGTAAAAGGTAGCTCAATAACTTTACTAAACTGTCCCTGCCACCTTTCTTTACGATGATATGTTTCCCCTTCCTTTAGCTCTTCAGGTTTCCGAGAACCTCGTAAAGTAAGAGAATTTCCAGCAAGTGAGATGTCGATTGTCTCAGCAGAAATACCAGGGATTTCTGTGGTAACAACTGCTTCGTCTTCTGAAACCCACATATTGACTGGCGGGAATTCTACTTCTGTAAGAGGTCTCCAATTCCAAAGTGAACGATTTAGGCGTTCAAATTCACTCCACGGGTCAAATAATCTACCAAGTCTTTCTAAATCTGACCATAGCATAGAAAAAACACCTCCTTTTGAGTGTCTATAATATATCTTCATTAGGATTAGCACTCTATAACAGAGAGTGCTAATTTATTTTTATATAACAAAAAATTTAAATTGTCAAGTATTTAAATCATTAATATTTCTTATGAAATAATTAAAATTACTTTTAAATTTAATATAAATTTGTGTCTAAAAGCCCGAAAAATGCATTTTTATGGATAAGGATTTTATAAATGAAATAATGATTAATTTTGTTTTAATCTTTGATGAGGCCGGTAAAGATTAATAGATTTTTATGGCGGGGTGGACGGGACTTGAACCCGCGACCTCTGGCTTGACAGGCCAGCGTTCTAACCGGGCTGAACTACCACCCCAGTAGGCGGAACAGGGATTGAACCTGTGACCTCAGCCTTGTAAGGGCTGCGCTCTCCCAACTGAGCTATCCGCCCAAAAGAACTATTATATACTATATAAAATAAAATTTTGTCAATTAGATATGAGCCCTAAAATTTGAATTAAAAAAATTTGAGAAACATATCTAATATATTATATAATTTTAACGTTTCTTAAGTCTTTGTGAACATACCAGAGGTTATCTGAGCGATATTATGAGAAGATTAAAATTATTAATTATTATATTAGTAATTACTGTTATTACTAAAAATGCATACAATGCTATTCTTCTTGACCGTGTTATTGCAGTTGTAAACAAAGAGGTTATTACATGGAGCGAACTTTTTAAGATGATGGAATACGAATCAACAGATCAAATAAAAGCGCTGACAGAAGAAGAGCGCAATAAAGTATTTAAAGAAAATGAAGCTATTTTTCTTGATAAACTGATAGATTTTAAATTACAGCTACAAGAGGCAAAGCGCCTTGGCTTCGAAGTTAAACAGGATGAAATACAGGAAGCTATTGAAAATATAAAGAAGAAATACTCTATGAATGACACTGATTTTGAAGAATCATTGAAAAAAGAAGGTTTTACCCTCGAAGATTATAAAAAAAGACTGTCAGAACAGATGCTCATCAGTAAATTTTTAAATTATCAGATAAGAAATAAGGTTGTTGTATCTGAAGAAGAAATAAAAAGGTTTCTCGAAAAGGATAAAAGGGAATTGCTTGACAGTGAATCATATAGAATAAGACAGATCTTTTTCAAGCGACCAAAAGATGATGATATAAAATCTATAGAAGAAAAGGCGGCTATTGTTATTCAGAAATTAAATGAAGGAGAAGATTTCTCAAATTTGTGCCATGAGTATTCAGATGACCCATCTGCAAAAACAGGAGGGGACCTTGGTGTAGTTAAAAAGGGTGATTTATCAAAGGAATTTGTTCATGTAATCTCCAATATGAAGACAGGTGATATCAGCAAACCATTCTGGACTGAAAAAGGGCTTCATATTATTAAGCTGGATGAAATAATTCCTGCTCCTGATATAGAAAAAATAAAGGAGAATGTTAGAAAACAATTGGCAGAAGATATCTTTTCGAAGAGATATAAAAGCCTTATCAAGGAGTTAAGAGAAAAATCTCATATAGAAATAAGATTATAAATAAGGAGGATAGTATTTTAAGACTTGGCATACTTGCTTCTGGTAGAGGTTCAAATTTCCAGTCAATTATTAATGCAATAGATAATAAGTTTATAAATGCTGAAATAGAAATACTAATAACCGATAATCCATCTGCATATGCTATCGAAAGAGCAAAGAAACATAAAATTGAGTATTTAATAATCAAACCAGGGGAATACAATTCAAAAGATAATTTTTATAGAAAAATTGCTTACGAATTAAAAAAAAGAAATGTTGAACTTGTTATTTTAGCAGGTTTTATGAGAATTATCGGAAAGCCTCTTATAGATGAATACAGGAACAAAATTATGAATATTCATCCAGCACTTCTGCCATCATTTCCGGGATTACATGGACAGAAGCAGGCCATTGAATACGGCGTAAAGATTTCAGGTTGTACTGTCCATTTTGTAGATGAAGGTATGGATACCGGTCCTGTAATTATTCAGGCTGCTGTGCCTGTCTTTAATGACGATACTGAAGAGTTGCTATCAGAGAGGATTCTGCGTTTAGAGCATAAGATATATCCTGAGGCCATAAAACTATATTCCGAGGGAAGAATCGAGATTGAAGGAAGAAGAGTAAGAATTAAAGACTATTTTGCACATGATACTTTTCTGATAAATCCTCCGATATAATTAATAAATTTCAGCTTTGGATTTAAAAATTATAATAATTCAATCGTCTATTAACCCAAAAAATGCAATTGAATAATGCAGATGTTGTGAGAAAATTTATTTTTCGATTCCTTAGTGTTCCTTTAACTAATGGTTTTGCGAATATTTTTATCCATAAAACAAATAAGACAAATCCGATAATTCATCGAGTTAAAGAAATTTTTGAGCAATGTCTGTATTATTCGGGTTAACGAATATATATGAGTAAGTTTTTTGATTCACTAAAAGTAATATTATTTATATTTCTTATCATTTCACTAATTCTTTTAGAATTTGATTATCTGAATGCAGAGAAAAATAATGACTCTTTAATTAAATTACCGCCATTTTTTTTAAAGAACGAAGGTCAAATAGTTCCACATGTAAAATATTATGAATGGATGAGTAGCATACTGTTTACAGAAGAAGGAGTCTTTTTCTATTTATGTAATGATAAAAATAAAATACCTGTGAAACTTGAATTTATCGATTCAAAAAAAGAATCAAAATTCTCTGGAGAAGAAAAAATAAACACAAAAGTTAACTATTTTATAGGTGATAATGATTCGTCATGGATAAGAGATATAAAAGGATACAGAAAAATACATTATAAAAATATATATAGTAATATAGATATTCAATTCAATGCAGAAGATGATGAGGTTTATTTACAGATAATAGTAAAGCCTGCTGCTGACATTACAGATATAAAGTTATCGTTTGATGCTATAGACTTTTTAGACATAAACGAGGAAGGATTGCTTACTATTGGAGTAAAAAATAAAAAATATATTTTAAAAAAACCGGTATTTTTTCAGAATATCAAAGGAAAAACTTCGATAATATCTGGTGATTTTTATATTCTTGATAAAAAATCATTTGGGTTCCGAACAGCTAAACACGATAGAAAATTTCCATTAATCATAAAACAGGTATTAATTGAAAAAGTATATTTTGATAGAAAAATTGAAGAGATAATTACGAAAAAAATTTCAGACAATTCTGGAAATATCTATATAACAGGTTGTATTGCTGTTGAAAGTCTTTACCATGCAGTAAATAATCCGATCGGGAAAAATTCAGAAGATGCAATAGTTATTAAGCTTCATTCAAAACCAAGTTCTTTAATTTATCTTCTTTTTTTAGGAGGGAGTTCACGTGATTATGGAGTTAGTATTTCAACAGACAGTTCGGGAAATATATATTTAACAGGTGATACGTCATCAAAAGATTTTCCTATCCGGAATGCTTTTCAAAAGAACTACGAAGGAGGCGGAACGGATGTTTTCATAACAAAGATTAATGCCTCAGGTGATGACCTTACATATTCTTCATATATTGGAGGAAGTAATCATGACATTGCTACTGATATTACAATAGACAGCAAAAGAAATGCATACATCACAGGGAGCACCAAATCTCTTAACTTTTCAACAAAGAATCCATTTCAGCCTCAGAAAGGTGGATATTATGATGCATTCGTTGTAAAAACTAATGAGTATGGCAATCCTCTTATCTATTCAACATATCTTGGTGGAAGCAACTGGGATGCTGGCTTTCATATTAAAGCAGATGATGAGGGAAATATATTTGTTACAGGTTGTACAAAATCATTAAACTTTCCGTTGAAAGAGCCTGTTTATTCTGAATACGATGAGAGCAGGGAAGCATTTGCAACCATGATTAATCATTCAGGAAACCAACTTGTCTATTCTACATACCTTCCTATAAATGGTAAGGATTGCAGATCTGTCAAACCAATGGAATTATTTGAAAATCTATATTTCAGACAATAATTTATTTGAATTCTTGAAGCTCATCTTCTCTTATAGTAATATATTAGCAAATGAAGATTTCTGCTGGGATTGCCAAAGGGAGACGCACCTCTACAAAAAGAATCTTATTACATGCCCGGAACCAAACAAGACTGAGACCTACATCCTCTAAAGTAAGAGAAGCGCTTTTTGATATTATAAAGAATAAAATAAGTGGAGCAACCTTTGTAGACCTCTATGCAGGCACTGGAACCGTAGGATTTGAGGCTCTTTCGAGAGGAGGAAAAAGAACGGTTTTCGTTGAGAAGAATGAATTTCTGGTTAATACTATAAAAAAGACAGCACATGAATTAGGATTTATCTGTAAAACGCAGATAATTAAATGTAGTGCAGAAGAATTCCTAAAAAAAGCCTCTTCTAATCAAGAGATGTTTGATATATTTTTTGTTGACCCACCTTATCAATCAGATGAAATTGATAAAATATTACCTTTAATCAGTAGCAAAGATCTTGTGAATACTGAAGGTTTTGTTATAGTTGAACACTTTCATAAAAAAAGAATTCCTGAAACAATAGGAAATTTAGAAAAACATAGAAGTTATAGATATGGTGATACAATACTTTCATTTTACAGAAAGGTTAATTTATGAAAAAGACGGCTATTTATCCTGGAACTTTTGATCCTATTACTAATGGACATCTTGATTTGATAAAACGGGCTCTGAGAATATTTGATAATGTCATTATTGCGGTAGCGCCAAGTTATAAGAAACAACCCCTTTTCTCACTAAAAGAGAGACTATACATGATAGATATTGCTGTTAAGAAGTTCAAAAGAATAAAAATTGAGACATTTAACGGCCTACTTGTCGATTATGTAAAGAGAAGGAAAGGTATAGCCATACTAAGAGGGTTGAGAGCAGTGTCTGATTTCGAGTATGAACTTCAGATGGCTCATATGAACCGAAAACTCGACACAGATATTGAGACAGTATTTATGATGCCGAGTGAAGAATACAGCTTTTTAACATCAAGTATAGTCAAGGAAGTTGCCTCATTTGGTGGTTCTGTTAGAAATCTTGTTCCAAAAGAGGTTGAACAGGCTCTGAAAGAGAAATTTAAGCAGAAATCTAAAATAGTCAAATAGGGAGGTTAAAGTGTCATATGATGGAAAACCAATTCCTCCTCATTTTGATCCTGAAAAAGTTAGCAAAATATGGAAAGTTCCTTACCAGGATTTAATGTTCAAAGCAGAAGATTGGGCTAAAAAACACAATATAACCCCATCTTTAAATGATACCTATAAAATTTGTCTCATTGCGGTAGATGTTCAAAATACCTTTTGCATTCCTGGATTTGAATTATATGTTGGTGGAAGATCGGGTACAGGAGCAGTTGATGACAATAGAAGACTTTGTGAATTTATTTATCGTAACATAGATGTCATTACTCAGATATGTCCAACAATGGATACCCATAGTGTAATGCAAATATTCCATTCTCTTTATTTGATAAACGACAGAGGTGAACATCCTGAACCTTTTACGTTGATATCCACTGATGATGTTGAAAATGGAATATGGAAATTCAATCCTAATTTATGTTATAGCCTTAAGATAACCGCAGAATACGGCCAGCGACATCTCTTGCATTATACTAAATCACTTAAAGAAAGTGGTAAATATAATCTTACTATATGGCCATTTCACGGAATGCTTGGCGGAATAGGTCATGCACTTGTTTCATCTTTTGAGGAAGCTGTTTTCTTTCATAGTATTGTTAGATATAGTCAACCTGATTTCCATATTAAAGGAGATAAGCCTTTTACAGAACATTATTCTGTGATAGGTCCTGAAGTAATTAAAGGACCGGATAATGAAATATTAGGGAATAAAAGTGAATTTCTATTCAAGAAACTTTTAGAATTTGACGCAGTTATAATAGCAGGACAAGCGAAAAGTCATTGTTTGGCATGGACAATTGATGATCTATTGCAATATATCCTTGCAACTGATAAAAAACTTACTGAGAAAATATATCTATTAGAAGATTGTACTTCTCCTGTAGTAATTCCTGATGTAATAGATTTTACAGAAAAAGCAGAAGAGGCTTTCAGGCGATTCTCAGAACACGGTATGCATATTGTAAGAACCAATGAGCTGATTAAGAAATGGGATGGAATAAAACTATAAATATACAAATTATATCTACCGATGAAAGAGCGTAAGAAAAAAGTACATGTTTTTATTGTCTCAGATGCAACCGGATTAACTGCTGAAATGGTAATAAGTGCAGTTCTTGTGCAATTTAAAGAAATAGATCCAGTATTTAAAAAATTTCCATACATTAAAACTAAAGAACAGATAAAAGCAATACTTGAGCAGGCAGAGTCTGTTCAGGGAATTATCATTTACTCTCTTGTCTCTCAGGAACTCAGGTCATGGATTAGAAAAGAAAAAAGAAAGATAAATATATTTATGATAGATTTACTCGGTCCGCTTCTGGATAGATTAGGAAAAATGTGGAATATAATCCCAACTTTTAATCCAGGACTTTTAAGGAGAATAGGAGAAGAGTCAATACGTCTTGCAGAATCTATTGACTTTACATTAAGACATGATGATGGACAGAATATTGAGTCTATTGATGAGGCAGATCTTCTAATAATTGGCGTTTCAAGAACATCTAAAACTCCAACCAGTCTATATCTGTCATGCAATAATAATATGAAAGTAGCAAATATACCTATAATAGAAGGAATAAACCCACCTGATAAGGTTTTTTCAATGAATATGCAGAAGGTTGGCTTAACAATAGCTCCCGAGAGATTAGCATTTATAAGAGAAAGAAGATTGAAATATGCAGGTGCTACTGATTATCTGGATATATCGCATATAAAAAGAGAACTTGAATACAGTCACAGAATATTCAATAGGATTAAAGGAATTCAGGTTATTGATGTAACCCATAGCTCGATTGAGGAAGTAGCAAACAAAATAGTAGAAGGTAGACAGGAAAGTAAATCTTCTTAAAAAAGGAGGGCGTTTATAAATGAAAAGGAGTGATACTGTAATATGGTTTGAGGATTTAGGTAAAGATGATATACCAATTGTAGGAGGAAAGTGTGCAAATCTTGGAGAATTAACCAGAAAAGTTGGTGTTCCTGTCCCTTATGGTTTTGCTATTTCAGCTTATGCATATAAAAAATTTCTTGAAAAAACAACGGCTGATAAAAAACTTCAAGCCATTCTTTCTGATATTAACATTGAGGATATAGACTCATTGCATAACAGCTCAAAGAAAATCAGAGCTTTTATTGAAAGTCTACGTATGCCAGAGGATATGCAAAAAGACATCCTTCAGGCATACAGAGAACTATGTAAACGCACCCGTAAGACAAATGTGGCAGTTGCTGTCAGGTCTTCAGCTACAGCAGAGGACCTCCCGGGGGCAAGCTTTGCAGGTCAGCAGGACACCTTTTTAAATGTAACAAAGAAAGATTTATTAGAAAGTATTAAAAGATGCTGGAGTTCTTTATTTACACCAAGAGCAATTGTCTACAGAAAAGAAAAAGGTTTTTCACATAAAGATGTGCTTATTAGTATAGCTGTTCAGGAGATGGTTTTTTCAAAGGCCTCAGGCGTTATGTTCACGATTGAACCTGTAAGTGGTGCAAACGACAGGATTATCATTAATGCCTCATGGGGATTGGGAGAAGCAATAGTCAGCGGTCAGATTACACCCGACGAATATGTTATTGAAAAAGTCACATTCAAGATTCTTGAGAAAAATATTGCAAAAAAAGAGCGAATGATTATATCTGATAACAAAGGTGGGACACTCTGGGTAAATGTTGATAAAGCATTACAAGAAAAGCCTGCACTTAGTGACAAAACAATAATACGTCTTGCAAAATATGGGGTAGATATTGAAAAACATTACATAACACCACAGGATATTGAATGGGCAGTTGACGAAAATGAGAAGATTTATATACTGCAGGCGAGACCAGAAACAATCCATGGGGTTGAAAAACCTGCGGTATCAAAGAGAGAAGAAGGAGGTATAGCTATGGAAGAGACTATTATCATTAAAGGTATAGGAGTAAGTCCTGGTCAGGCTTCTGGAAAAGTACAGGTCATTTTAAATGCGAAAGATATAAATCAATTTGAGAAGGGAAATATTTTAGTAACAGAAATGACGACTCCGGACTGGGTGCCTGCAATGAAAATAGCAGGAGCTATTATAACAAACCTTGGAGGAAAGACATGCCATGCAGCTATAGTTAGCCGCGAACTCGGTGTGCCATGTGTTGTTGGGACAGGGAATGCAACAAAGATATTAAAAAATGGGGAAATTATTACTGTTGAGGGCCAAAGAGGTTTAATATACAAAGGTGAAAAAAGAGAAGAAGAAAAAGGTAAAGAAACACCGATCATGTTGACAGACATGGCAAAGCAAATAGTTACTGCAACAAAGGTTTATGTTAACCTCTCTATCCCTGAGATTGCTGAAAAAGTAGCTTCTGAAACGAATGCTGACGGTGTAGGACTTCTTAGAGCAGAGCATTTAATGCTAAGCATAGGAAAGCATCCGAGACTCCTATTGGAAGAAGGTGGTGATAGAGAAATGATCGATACATTCGCAAATGGAGTAGGTAAGGTAGCTGAAGCATTTTTTCCAAAACCAGTAGTTTATAGATTTCTTGATTTCAAACCTGATGAATTTCTTGAATTGCCAGGAGGCGAAAAATATGAAAGAAGTCATGTTGGTCCGAATCCTATGATAGGTTATAGAGGAGAATACAGATATTCAAAAGAAGATGATATTTTCAGGCTTGAATTAAGAGCTATAAGGCAGGCAAGAGAAAAAATGGGTTTTAGCAATATATGGGTTATGGTGCCTTTTGTAAGAAGTGTTGATATTTTTAGAAAGACAGTTGCAATTATGCGTGAAGAAGGGCTGGATTATCTAAATGATAAGAATTTCCAGCTCTGGATTATGGTGGAAGTCCCGAGTGCTGTGTTTATGATTGAAGAGTTTTGTAAAGAAAGAATAGATGGTGTGAGTTTTGGAACAAATGATCTGACGATGCTTATACTTGGTGTAGACCGCAACGATGCGTCTGTGCAGGAGATTTATGACGAACGTAATCTCGGTGTCCTTAGAGCGATTGCATACACCATGACAGTATGCAAGAAATATGGTGTAACAACATCTATCTGCGGGCAGGCGCCAAGTGTTTATCCGGACTATCTTGAATTTATGATAAGATGTGGTGCTACTTCGATATCTGTAAACCCTGATACGGTTATTTCTTCAAGAAAGAATATCGCTGTAATAGAACAGAAGATTCAGATGGAGAAATCATTGGGTATTGCTGCAAGACCGAAGATAGCCAAAATTCCTCTGGATGAGGTGTTTTTTTGGAGACACATAGAAGAATAAAAGGTCTGGTGGATTACATAGCAGACAGGTATCATAATGCTGTAGAGATTGGTATTGGCTGTTTCCCTGATATTGCTTTCCAGCTAATCCAGAAAGGCTTAAAGGTATTTGCAACTGATATTAAGCCATATTATTACAAAGGAATTAAAGTCATTGTCGATGATGTGACAGAGCCAATGTTTTTTTTATACAAAGACGTTGATCTTGTTTACTCAATGCGCGCTCCTACAGAGTTAGTGCCTTACATGATAAATCTTGCACAAAAGATTCCTGCTGATCTGATAGTTAAACCTCTATCTTCTGAATATTTGAACGGGAAATTATTTAGTTATGAAAACACTACATTTTTTATCTGGGAATATAAAAAATGTATGGAAAGTGAAAAAAGGTAATTCAAATGAAGAAGAGTGAAGTAATTAAGAAAAGGATTTATAAAAAAAAGCATATTTATCTTGTAGGAGAAGGCACAGGTGAAACTATAAGCAAAATTGCCAGAGCTGCTCTTGCGCAATTCCACCGTGAGAGGGTTAATATAAAAACATTTTTTCTTGTTAAAGATGAACATTATATTTCGCGCATTCTAAAACATGCATCAGAGGATAATGCACTTGTTGCTTTCAGCATAGTTCAACCCAATTTAAGAGATTATCTCATAGCAGAGGCTGACCGTCTCGGCATAAAGGCAATTGATGTAATAGGTAACTTTATTATCCAGCTCTCAATTTTCCTTAAAGAAAAACCTCTTGAGATACCGGGCAGGCAATATATTCTCGATGAAGATTATTTCAGACGTATAGAAGCAATTAATTTCTCAGTAAAACATGATGACGGTAAACTTCCTCAGGGACTGACAGATGCAGATATAGTTCTCATAGGTCTTTCAAGAACAGGGAAGACACCATTATCAACATACCTTGCAAATCAGGGTTGGAAGGTAGCCAATATCCCTGTGCATCCTGATCTGGAGACGCCCAAAGAGCTTTTTGAAATAGACCAGAGAAAAATTTTTGGGCTTATAATAAATGTAGAAAACCTTGTAAAACTCAGAGAGGCACGTTTACGTCAATTAGGTTTGGAACCTGAAGCAAAATACGCTGATCCTGTTTATGTATCTAATGAAATCGAATGGTGCATTGAATATTTTAAACAAAATCCTCGTTGGCGAGTAATTGATGTATCTAATAGGGCAATTGAGGAGGTTGCTGCAAATATATTAAGTGAATATCGTAAACATCGCAGACATTCATGATAAACCTACCCCTTATTATTGAATAAAATTTGCTAACAGTCTATGTTATACTCGTAAATTCAATAAATTAAAAGGAGTATACTTATCTTATATGAAGATAGTTTTGAAAACTGATTTTCCTGATATTAACTTATTAAAAAGAGGTAAGGTAAGAGATATTTATGATTATGGGGAACTTCTTCTTCTTGTTGCAACTGATAGAATATCTGCTTTCGATATTGTTCTACCAAATGGTATACCTGAAAAGGGAAGGGTTCTAACTCAGATATCTATTTACTGGTTTAAACAAATGGAAGATATAATTCCAAACCACATTGTTGCTGTAAATATTAAAGATTTTCCAAGGAAAATGCATAAATATGCTGAATATCTTGAGGGCAGAAGTATGCTTGTTAAAAAGACAAATCCAGTAAGTGTGGAATGTGTGGTGAGAGGTTATCTCTCCGGGAGTGGATGGAAAGAATATGAGAAAACACAATCTATCTGTGGTGTAAAATTGCCAGCAGGTCTGAGCGAGTCTTCGAAATTGAACGAACCTATATTTACTCCTACGACAAAAGAGGAACACGGGCATGATATGAATATATCATTTGAAGAGGTTGAAAAAAGAGTTGGGAAAGACCTTTCTATCAAACTCAGAGATATAAGCCTTAAAATATATAGCAAGGCACAGGATATTGCAGAGAAAAGAGGGATTATCATTGCAGATACAAAATTCGAATTCGGACAGTATAACGGTAAATTAATTCTCATAGATGAACTCCTTACTCCAGACTCTTCACGTTTCTGGTCAAGGAAAGATTATGTGCCAGGAAAAAGACAGGAAAGTTATGATAAACAGATAGTAAGAGATTATCTTCTAACACTTGACTGGGATAAGACTTATCCTGGTCCTACCTTACCAGATGATATAGTTGAAAAAACTTCGCAGAGATATAAAGAAATATACAAAATAATCACAGGCTAATTTTCTTCTTGATGTCTTTCAGTTTTTTCAATGCATCTTCGGGTTTCATATTATTAATATCAAGATTTCTTATTTCAGATATTATTGAATCTCTTATTGATGAGAAAAGGTCTAATTGAACAGTAGCTTTTTTGGTTTTTCTATCTGCAAATCTTGGACTTCCGGATTCATCGAGTTCATCTTTTTCAAGATTGGTGAGCACTTCCTTTGCCCTGTTTAGTATAGAATCTGGAAGACCTGCCAGTCGGGCTACCTGAATACCATAACTCTTGTCAGCAGGCCCTTTCTCGATTTTTCTCAAAAAGATAATCTCATCGCCCCATTCCTTAACTGCAACATTATAATTTTTTACTCCATCGTGAGTGATGCTGAGTTCCGTCAGCTCATTATAATGTGTTGCAAAAAGCGTCCTCGCCTGTAATTCATTTAGTATATATTCAGCAACTGCCCATGCAATGCTTATACCGTCAAAAGTACTTGTTCCTCTTCCCACCTCGTCGAGTATTATAAGACTTTTCTTAGTTGCATTGCGCGTGATATTTGCAACTTCTATCATTTCTACCATAAATGTGCTTTGACCTTTAGTAATAAAATCAGATGCTCCTATTCTGGTGAAAATCCTGTCTACAATTCCTATTTTTGCTTCAGTTGCCGGGACAAAACTGCCAATCTGTGCAAGTATCACTATTAATGCTGTCTGTCTGAGGAATGTTGATTTTCCAGCCATATTTGGGCCTGTAATAATTAGCAGGCGGTTATCTTCAGTATCTATAGTGACGCTATTAGGTATGAATCTTTCAGCAGATGGTATCCTTTCAAGTACAGGATGTCTTCCGTCGATAATTTCTAATATACCACTGTCATCAATGAAAGGTTTGATATATCTATGGCGTTTAGCTACTATAGCAAGAGCAGTTATAAAATCTACTATTGCTATTGCCGAAGCTGTCTGAGAAAGGAATATAGATTCTTTATGCAATATATCGAGCAATTCCTGAAAGAGTTCATACTCAAGATTTTTCAGACGTTCTTCAGCCCCGAGTATTTTTGATTCATATTCCTTTAGTTCGGATGTTATAAAACGTTCACCACCCACAAGTGTTTGTTTTCTTATATAATTTTCAGGAACCATATAAAGATTTGGCTTAGTGACTTCAATGTAGAATCCATAAATTTTGTTATATCCAACTTTTAGGGAAGCAATGCCAGTTTTTTGACGTTCTTTTTGTTCCAATTCTGAAAGAAAATCTTTTCCTTTTTTTGCAATGTTTCTCAGTTCATCGACTTCACTGTTATACCCATCTTTTATTATTCCACCATCTTTCAGGCTTAAAGGTGCTATATCTTTGAGGCTTTTCTCCAGTAATTGTGTCATATTAGAAAAATCTGATATATCTTCTGAAAGTGAATTCAGGTAAGAATTTTTTGTTTTGCTCAGGACTATTTTAATTCTGGGTAAATGGTTAGCAGAGTTTTTTATTGCAATCATATCCCTTGCATTTGCTGTTCTGGTAGCAAGCCTTGAAGAAAGCCTCTCGATATCCTGTATCTTTCTTAATAAAGTTCTTAGTTCTTCAAGTAACTCAAAATCCTCAACTAAATATTCTACTGCATTATGACGTTTTGTTATTTCCTGTATATCAATTAAAGGTTTTGTTATTGAAGTCCTTAAAAATCTACCGCCCATAGGTGTCAGAGTTTCATCAAGAATCCATAGGAGTGTGCCGTCGATTGAATTGTCCTTGAGATTATGTGTTAGTTCAAGATTGCGCTGTGTTGCAGCATCAAGAAACATAAAAGCATTTTTTCTAAGAGTAGTTATATTTTTAAGCCGAAATGTATCTCGCTGAGTTTCTTCAAGATAACTTACCAGTGCACCTGCAGCAGAGATAGCAATATTTAAGCCATCACATCCATACCCATCAAGTGATGAGACCTTTAAATGGTGGAGTAATGTTTTATATGCTTCTGTAAAATCAAAATACCAGTCTTCAAAAGCAGAGATATAAAAATCTTTAAAAGCTTCTCTGTAATGTATATTGTCTTTGATGCTATGTGGTATGATTATTTCCCGCGGTTCGAATCTATACATTTCATCTTCAATATTTTCATCTGTCTCATATATAATAAACTCACCTGTAGATATATCAGCAACGGCAATTCCATGTTTATCTTCAAATGGCATCAAACTTACGATATACGAATTCTCTTTTGGATTATCCGGCACATGAGTTCCTGGTGTTATAACTCTGACAATATCTCTTTCAACAATTCCTTTTGCCTCTTTAGGATCTTCCATTTGTTCACAAATAGCGACCTTATATCCTGCTTTTATTAATTTAGTTATATATGTTTCAGAAGCAAAATGTGGAATGCCACACATCGGGATAGGTTCTTCTTTAGATTTGTCTCTTGAAGTGAGAGCAATCTGTAAAACCCTGGATGCCTTTTCAGCATCCTCTCCGAACATTTCATAGAAATCACCGAGCCTGAAAAATAAGATTGCATCTTTATATTTTTCTTTAAGAATGAAATATTGTTTCATCAAAGGGGTTAATTCAGACATAAATATTATTAAAGAATATTATATAGAGAAAGTTCAATATTGAAAAGCTCAACGGAGATAGATTTTAGGTGAAAAGGTATTTTTGTGGAGCTCGCTTATAAGATCTTCACAATTGTAAATATTATTTTTGAATACTGTAACAATATGTCCAACCTCATCAAGTGTATGAGCATCGCTTCCACCAATCCCCCTATAATTATTGCCTGAGTTTAAAATCCATTCATTACAAAGATTATTTTCGAAGGCTGAATTTCTGCCATTTGAACTTTCTACAACTTCAAAAAATGGAAGGATATTTATATCTACAGGTCGACTTTTCCTGAAAGGATGAGCAGGTATTGCTATTCCCCCCTCTTTATTTGTCCACTGAAAAATTTCTTCTATAGTCATGCCTGAATGTAAAGATTCGACTGGTCCAAAGATCAGAAAATCTCCTTTTGAAGTGGTATATTCAATTCCAACAATTACGCAGATACCATATTTATCAATGCTATCTACAATAACTTTTTTTGCTGCTGTGGTATCATGGTCAGTTATGCAGATGCCTTCAATTCCTATTTCTACAGCTCTTTTAAGAAGATGATGTATATTTATATTACTACATGGGGAAAAACTCGTATGAATGTGCATATCTATAATCATATTTCTATAGTTATAATATGTATACCTATAATTCTATTGTCAAATAAGTTTTATCAATACATATAAAAATTTTATAGATAATATTTAATAGTATTCATTACATATTATGTGATATAAATGATACAAATCAATATGAGGTTTATTTTAGTAATATTAGAAGGAATTGATGTATCTAATTCTCAATTTTCTGGATAAAGCAAAAATGTATGGTCTTATGGATACACCTGTTGATCAACCTTATTATCCGGGTAATTATGAGCCATTTACATTATGAAAAAAATAAGTAAAAGAATGCTTGAAATACTTGCTAAAAAACCAGAGATGGTTATTGATTTCCCTGAATGGATGCTAAATAAGACAACCATTTCAAAGGTTAAAGAAATGAAAGATGTTGCTATTGCTGAAATAGCAGGAAGAGACAGCTTTGCTGCTGTTATAAAAGCATGTGAAATCAGGACTATTAAGGCTATTATTCCTACAGTAGCATATACAGGCTCAGAATATGGTAATTGGGATGATACTTTTAAGAAAATACAAACATTAAAAGATAAATTATTTAAAAATGGCATAAAGGTTTTTAACACAATTCTTCTTGGTTCACCTGAATATTGGTGGAAACTCTGCGGTAGATATTTATTGCATTTTCAGAAAATCTATGGTTTTTACACGCCCTGTACTGGATGCCATCTTTATTTCCATACAATTAGGGTTCCGCTTGCTAAAAAGCTGAAAATCAATCTTCTGATAGCAGGCGAGAGAGAATTGCATGATAATAGAATTAAGGTAAATCAAATAAAAATAGCTCTTGATACTTATATAGATTTTTTGAAAAGTTATGATATTGAACTTTTGCTTCCTATCAGGCATGTGAATTCAGGAACTGATATTACTTCTATTATCGGAGAACAATGGGAAGAAGGAAAACAACAACTTGAATGTGTCCTGAGTAAGAATTATCAGGAGATCGATGGGAGAGTAATTCTTAATGAGTATTCAATCAGAAGGTTCTTTAATGATTTTGCTTTGAAAACTTCAGAAGAGTTTGTTCGTGAACATCTCGATTGAAAAAGCTATGATTATTTGCATAATCCACAAAATATTTTACGTAAGATCCTGTCGTCAATTTTTTCGAGTAATTGTTTTTCATACTCCTCTGCGTAATTAATTTCTTCATTAACATAATAAGCGGCTTTTGATGATTTTGGAATAACTAAGCAAGTTGCATTATCTAATTCATACTTCAAATCTTTGTTCCGTTCTAACCAGCGAGAACATTCATCGTGGGTTCCGATATATAAAAAGATAAGATTATTTCCATCTTTAATACAAATCATGCGGTATCCTTTACCAAGGTCGTATTTCCTGCAATTCTTTATTCTTTGTTCTCCTTTTTTTGTTAACCTTCTAATTTCAGTATAATTTATATCTTTATTGCAGGATAATTTCTTAATAATTTCATCAGCTTTTTTAGCAACAGCAGATGATGTCCCACCCTGTCTTCGAAATTCATTCAATCGTGTTTCAAATTTTGTGTCAAGGTAGATATAATTTATCATTCAATTTCCAAGAAAAAATATATATTATTTTTTAAAGAAAGGGAGGTGTTTCAACACCTCCCTTCTTAAAAGAAGAAGAACTTAGATGCGCATTATTTTCCCGTCAGGATCAAAGGTGAACTTTACGAGCTCTTTTCCTTCAGGACTTACAACATGAACTGCGCAAGCAGTGCAAAAGTCATAAGGATGGAGCATTCTCGCTATGTTAAGAGCCGCTTCGTTTTGAAGGGTGGTATTAGATGTTGGATCTCCATCACAGACCTTTAAGCCATAAAGGACTGACTCTGCAACTCCAAGATCTGAATAGCTTGAACCCCTTGGTCCATTGTTCCATGTTGAAGGAACAACGCACTGGTAGTTGGCAATCTTCTTGTTCTGAATCTTTATCCAGTGTCCGAGTGCGCCTCTTGGTGCCTCGCAAAGACCTGTGCCGTAAACAGTAGCCTTCGGAATCTGAACATAAGTGTAACCGTAAGCAACTGCATTGGTATTGCCTTGTGAAGTTGAAGTGTCAAATGTAAGTGCATCAAGCCATGAGGAGCCATTAATTTCAGCAGAACATGCTCCGCCCATAGCATCTGCAACGAATTT